>DASRMG010000044.1:0-3418 GCA_035648035.1 Desulfosporosinus sp.
GTTTTTCTTCACGTACCAAACGAACTATATCTGCCTTGAATTCTTTATCATACCGTTTCCCGTTGTTTGACATAATTTTCGCCCCCCACAGGTTTAGTTTACACTAACTTCCCTGTGTCCGGCGAATCGGGTATACGTCAAATTTCTTAGCGGCCTTTCGAGGCTGTTTTTTTTTTAGAATCTTGGTCCGTGTATCTCTTTTAAACAAGGTGATGCCCCATGGTTTTCCATGGAGCATCACCTTGTTTTGTTTAGTTATATATAATAGTTAGGAATTTTATGAGCAGTAACCTTCAATAAATTCGTTAGACAGCTTTTTAATCAGTAATACTGGTATAGTAGATTTATTAAGAACGCTATGCGCTAAAGAACCGTGGATCAGTCCTTTTAAAGAGGTAAGGCCTCGTGTACCCATAATGATCAACTTAAATTGTTTCTTTGTTGCATACTCAACAAGCGCATTTGCTGTTTCCGTAATACTTGGATTACAGTATATGACTTGGTGACTAAGGCTCATTTCTCTCATTGTAATAATTTCAGTGGTTTTTTTGAGTATTTTTTTATACTGATTGTTGATCACGTCATCGGATTCATCAATAATATGTTTCATCCATCCTTCATTCGGATTCACTGGCCAAGTTTCTTTCCAATCATCGTCTGCTTCTAAAGAACCATCATCACTTTGTTTTACGTGCAGGATGGTTAAACGCATATTAGGCATGTTCACAAATAACGTTGCAGTATAAACTGCAGCAGAAAAAGACTGTTGAGACCCATCTGAGTAAAGAAGCACATTAAATCTCGAGTTTTGCATGATGTATGACCCCTTCCACTTTATAACGAAGCTGTGGTCTTGTCTGTGCTACTCGCACTCCCGTTAAAACCTGTAACAGACTCAAGCAGTGTACATGATGCGGACTTTTGTCCATTAGCATCGAGATCACAACTCATAGCAGCTCTTGCCCGCTCCAAAGCATTGGTAGATGATGCAAATATTTCGTTTTCCGCCATAAAAATGTTGTCTTCGCCAATAGCTGACGTAAGATTTGAATTTTTAAGCAATGAGTTTAGTTCCGACTTTACACCACTAATGATTAGGATTCCTCCTGCTTCTTTTACAGTGGTCATAAATATTTGTAAAGCCTTCAGTGATGTTAGATCGACACTCGTAACATACTTCATTCTTAAGATGATCACTTTGGCTTTATCAACCAAGTCATCTAGTTTGATAGCAAGATCTTCTGCAGAGCCGAAATATAGGTTACCTTCCAATTCGATAATTAGAATATCAACCTTTTCTTTAATGCATTCAATTTTCTTTTCAATGATTTGAGAGCCCTTTCCCTGTGATGGGATTAGAACCCTAACGGGTACCTTGTTTGTATCCTTAAGATACAAGGCAATGGATAATGCAATTCCCGCGTAAATTGCATAATCAAGTTCAGGTAATAAAATTGTTGCAAAAAATGTTGCGAACATTGCCAGCGAATCAGATTTGAATTTCCCGGCTTTTAGGATATGCTTTATTTCCTTTTTGTCCATTAAACCATATCCTGTGAGAATTAACAATCCAGCTAGGCATGGTAAAGGAATATATCTTGCGAATGGGGCAAAGAATACAAGCACTAATGCTACAACGACACCTGACATGATTCCAGCTATTCTGGTGACTGCTCCGTTATGATAATTGATCGCTGAGCGTGAAAAGGATCCAGAACCAGGGAAACACTGAAAGAAGGATGATACAGTATTTGATAAACCCTGTCCAATAAATTCCTGGTTAGCATCAATTTTCTGACGCGAGGTACTGGAAATAGTTTTGGCGATTGATATAGCTTCGACCAGCCCTATAATAGCAATAGCAATAGCCCCAGTAAATACGTCCTTTATGGAGCCAATGCTGAATTGTACCATTTGGAAGGGTGGCAAAGAGGAGGGAATAACGCCGGTTAGTTTTATACCCTTCTTTTCCAAGGCAAAGACAACTATGAAAATAATTGGAATAATAATGCCTATAATGGCACCCGGTAGGTTTTTATTAACCTTTTTGCAAATCAACATAATAACTACGGTCATCAGTCCCAGTCCCAATGCGTATAAATTGGTTTGACTTAAATGGGTTATGACATAGTAAAATTTTGCTGTAGTTACCATGTGTGCCGAATCTTTAATTGAGATACTCAAGAGTGTACTAAGTTGTCCGAGGGCGATTAACACACCTGCACCGGCACTGAAACCTACAATGACTGAATGGGATACAAAATTGATTACTTTACCCAGTTTCATGACCCCAAAAAGAATTTGTAAGGCGCCAACAAGAAAAGTCATTAAAAATAGAAGTTGATAAGCATTATCAAGACCCATATAGTTTCTCATGCTACCAGCTACCAAGAGAGCGATTGCATTGGTTGGTCCAGCAATCAAATGTTTCGAGCTTCCAAATACAGAAGAAATAATTGTTGATACGATCGCAGTATATAGACCATAAACTGGGTTAACACCTGCGATAAGTGCATATGCCATGGACTGGGGAATTGCTACAACTGCAACTGTTAAGGCTGCAATAAGATCTTTACTAAGATACTCCTTCTTGTAGTTCCCGAGAGTCCCGATTAATGGAATATATTTAAAACGTGTTAAGTACAAACGAATCCCACCTTTCAGAATAATGTTAGCAAACTATGAATCTAATCAATATAAAATTGATCTACAAAATCAACATCAATCTCAGTAAATGTAGAATCCTCCTTAACTTTTAAGATGCTTGTGAAATTCTTCTCGCGAGTTAAGAATAACATTGCGTTATAACGAAGTCAATCCTGTCATAATCAAGATCCTCTATTGCAAACCAAATATTATGTTTGATTATTATGCCTTTATGAGAAGAAATATATCAACTTTTGCGTCATTATAAAAATTATTTTAGTTAAATAAACATGCTGATGTGGGGACTTATGTGGCATTATAGGACTTTTATTACCCCCAAACACCCTGCATCAAGGGTGTAAGTCTTTCATCAACATAACAAATATTATTGTAAATTTCAGATATTTGCGTTTATGCACCATGAGCAATGTTGATTACGAAAATAACGCCGTATTTTGACAGTAGAATACAGATAACTATTAACCCAGTATTTTAGTAATTATTGGCATATATTTATCCGGACAAAATTAAAAATAAAGGGTGCAAATCTCGTAAATACGAGACTTGCACCCTTATCTTTTTGACAATTTGCATTATGCATACAAATCGACATACCTAATGTTAGTCAATGTTGAACAGATTCAAAATAGGCTTTTTGAATACAGACCATTCATCCTTGGTAGGATCCCACTTCATGTTAACGAAGCAGAGCCAGTCTTCTTCCTTCAGTGATGGGTAATCTGTGCGGAAGTAATATCCAGGCCAACGGGTT
>DASRMG010000045.1:0-2607 GCA_035648035.1 Desulfosporosinus sp.
ATTTGCTTCCTTGACCTTCTGTACGACTTCAAACAGCCTCGCCCTACCGGGAATGCCGTATGCTTTGAGGGGGGGAGAGACGGCGAGACAGATGGTTTTTTCGGTGCGGCTTGCGTCAGCGACAACAAGGTTGGTGGTCAGCGGATCAAGCCCTCGTTCCACACATTCGACCGAAGCGTAGAAGGATTTTAAATCAATTGCGATATAGGTTCTGTTCTTCATGCTTATTCTCCGGTTCCCTACTTAAAATACAAATTATCTGTGCGTTATATAAATTATAAGAAATTCACTTTAATCGTTCATATACCCATTATTAGCCATATGGGAAGTTCTCATATTCTCTCAAGCAGCACCTTCCTATGGATAGGAAGCTCATTTACCCGCAAAAATAATTTCCTATTTTCATGAATCCATGTGTTATCTGATGGAGTGTACATTACCCAATACTTAAACTATTATTTAGTTTTTATGATGTCTCAAATATAACACTCACAATACTTTGTTCATGCAATATAACTCATGTTCTAAGCCAAGAAAATTAACATTTTTAGAATAATTCAAGCCAATTTTGGTTGCTACTTTTTTTGATGGTATATTGTCAGGACGAATTAACGAGATAACTCTTTCTTTTCCTAATATATTGAGAGCATTGTCACGACAAGCCTCTGCTAATTCTGTTGCATAACCATTGCACCAATATTTTTCGACTATTCTATAAGCAATTTCCAGCTCTTCTAAATTATCAATTGTTTGATGTAACAGTCCACACATACCAACAAAATCGTTAGTCTCATTTGTAAATGCTGCCCAAAAGCTCGTACCCTTTAACTCATAATTCTTAACTATTTTATGAAGTAAATCATAAGTTTCAGCTCTATCTAATGTTTTGGGAAAGTATCTCATTACACTTGGATTTGATGTAATTTCATAAAGGTAATCCAAATCATTTTCATTAAACCTTCTCAAGTATAAGCGTTTTGTTTTAATAACAATTTCATCATTAATCATGAAAATACCTCTCCCTAATTCAATACGGATTTATCGCAGAATTAAAATGTCAGCGGCAGTATTTTACTCCGCAGCCTCAAAATATAAGTTCTCACGGTCAAAAACTATTTCAAGCGGCCTATTATACAATCTATTGACCGCCTTGATATTCTCAACGAAAGGCGTCACATAGCTGTTCTGCTTGTCTACGAGTGTCTGCATAGTCTTTACGGTTCGCTTGGAACTGAAATCACCTATCTTATCTCCGGTTTCGATTAAAGACTCATCAATTTGCGACTTGTTGATGACGGGAACTTTTTCTATAGCTTTTCCCGCAACCCTGCTTGCAATCGATAATCCGCTTAATAAGTGAGATTGTATTGACGACTTTGAGTAACCTTCAATCTGATCGTAGCATTTTGTATAGAGTTCACGATACTTAAAAGAATAATCCTCACTCTTGCCTACAACGCCATCTAAGAAAGCTACCTCGAAGTTTTCCAAAAGCATAACTTCCAAGAAGGAAGAAAATGAGTATAAGTATAAAGCAAGCTGATAGTCTTTGAATTTAGAATGAATTTTATCGAGTTGCTTCTTTACATCCTGATCGCTGTGAAGAAAGGATTTTTTTTTAATATTTGCCGAAATTTGTTCTCTGTAAAAGATGATCTTTCGCTCAGCCGACTGCTTGATGTCCAGCACTTTTATATGGTTATTATTTATATACTTCTCGTTATTCCAGTTGTATTTGTAATTTTTCATCACATCAGACAGAAAATTAAGATCGCCTTTGAGTTCTGACTTATCTTTCTGAACCAAGAAATCAAGTATTTCTTGTTGCGTTTCTTGAATGCTGTCAAGTTTCTTGTCTATGTTGGCTAAAGCCGCCGCCATAAAGAGCATGGTTGGATTGAAAACGAGAGGAGTCAAAGTTGCTTGTCCGGCAACCTGATTGCCTGCATTCAAAACAGAGCCTAAATAGCCACTCCCATTCTGAAATGCAGCTAGGTGTCCACCTGCCGGAACTGTCACTCTATATAATCCACTTGTAGTACCGCTATTTACAACGCTTTGAAATGCCGAAACTATAGGCTCAAACGCCGTTCCAAGTGCTGTTACTCTTGACCAAGGTAGCTTTGTGCAATTCGTAAGGCTGACCTCTTCATCGATAACTGCGGGATGGAATTCCATAGTAGCCATCTCTTGCAGCATTTCATTTTTCTTTGCGGTCAAACTATCCATAATCTATCTTCTCCACCTAAACTAACAAATTCCCGTTTATCGGGTATTTCTCATTAAGAAATAACTGGAACTTAAATCACAAAATCCTCCAAAGCTTATCTGCACAATCCGCGCCTTGGACGTCGCGACGTTCCTGCGACCAATTTCATTTAACGATGTATTACCGACACGTGTCGCAGATCCCTCCAATATACGACACATGTCGGTAATACTCCCAATCCGCGAACTGTTTGTTAACATTAACAATTAAAGGTTAAGGTTAAGGTTAAGGTTGTAGCTCGGGTAACACTACACTTGATATTTCAACAAAATAACAAGTATTCCTTTATTTATAATAAGATCTGAACTTTCGCACCCAGATAAACTAGCCGAAAATAA
>DASRMG010000046.1:0-5384 GCA_035648035.1 Desulfosporosinus sp.
AATCTTGGAGGTATAGGTCAAGATGTGGCGAATGCTCAATATGTATGGATATTAATTCGAACAGTTGGGAAAATCACGCAATAATAAAAGCATAATCTGTAGGAGACGTCACATGATCGATATTCATAGTCACATCCTGCCCGGGCTAGATGATGGGTCTAAGACCATGGCAGAAACGCTGGGCATGGTGCGTCAGTTGCACGCAGCAGGCTTTAAGACCCTGATCGCCACCCCCCACGTCCTAGAAGGAAGAGCTTCCTTAAGCCCTGCAGAAATCCTGGCGACCACAGACCAAGTGCGCAAGCGCGTTGCTGAGGCTGGAATCTCCGTTGAGATCTTACCGGGTGCTGAGAACTATATCTTCCCAGACCTAGCTAAGTGGGCTCGCGCTGGGAAGCTGGTGACCCTAGGAAACGCAGGAAAGTATCTACTCCTCGAGTTACCGATGCTGGAAATACCCCACTATACGGATCAAGTCTTTTTTGACCTCCAAGTCCTAGGCATAACACCGGTGTTGGCTCATCCAGAACGCAATAGAGGCTTATGCGATGAGCCGGAGCGGATCCTTGCTTGGGCAAAGAAAGGGATTCTCTTTCAACTGAATATCAGAAGTCTAAGCGGACATTATGGTCCTCAGGCTGGGCAGTTAGCGGAAATCTTACTCAGTAGTGATTTGATCCACTTTTTGGGCTCGGATGCTCATCGGGTTTCCCATAGTGAGTTGACTTATACGGAAGCTTCGCAGAGCCTAGAGGAACTGGTCGGTGAAAGTCGGTTCCAAGCTTTGACGGCAGATAATCCTCAGAGGATGCTCGCAGGGGATTTCCTGCCGGAAGAGCGGGAGTATTTGCTTAAGCGGTTAGGTAGGAAGAAGAGCCAGAGTTGGCTTCGGAGATTGTTTGGACGATAGGGGCCGTAGGAAATTATAGAAATAAAATAAATATTATGAATTTAATTTTAATTCACATAGAGGAATTTCAGGTTTGTTGGCGAATTAGGAAAAGATTAGTCCATTTATCCTATGCCTATAGGACTTTTGGCCCTTGGGGGAGGGGTATGGAATTGTGCTTTTGAATCCATTTCATAAAGGAAGGTCTGGTTCATGATGTTGAGCCGTAAAGCCATCTATTTAATGGTAATTGACATAGTCTTGGTGAACCTTGCAGCATTCGGCAGCTTCTACCTCCGGTTTGAAGGGAACATTCCACAGGTCTATTTCATTACCTATTATCATACAGCTTGGGCGGGTACGCTCATTTACTTAGTTATCTTTTCCTTATTTGGTTTATATAATCGCCTTTGGCAGTATGCAAGCATCAGTGAACTACTTTCCATTCTTTATGCGGTCACTGTAGGAACAGGCAGTGTCGTGCTCGCCGTTTATTTCTTAGCGCCCATGCGCTACCCCAACACAGTAGCCGTCCTATTTTGGCTGACCACGATGTTTCTAATTGGTGGGTCACGATTCCTGGGGCGGATACTACAACATGGCGTTTCTAAAGTGCATATTCCCGGAGTTCCGAAGCGAGTCCTGATTATAGGGGCTGGAGATGCTGGGGCCTTAGCAGTCCGAGAACTGAAGAACAGCAATTACCGAGAAGGCACTCCAGTAGGGATCATTGATGACGCTCCAGAAAAGCAGAAGCTCAAGATGATGGGTATCCCTGTGCTGGGGACTAGGGCGGATATCACGCGAGTTGTTATGGCCCACCAAGTTGAGGAAGTCATTATTGCGATGCCTTCAGCTTCAGGGAATGTCATCAGAGACATAACCGAGATCTGCGAACGAAGCGGGCTTGTCATCAAGATTATGCCCGGGGTTTATAACTTCTTCAGCGGCCAGGTGGACACCTTGAAAATCCGTGATGTGCAGATCGAAGATTTGTTGGGAAGAGACCAAATCAACCTCGATATTGAGGAAGTCGCGGGCTACCTAACGGGAGAAACCGTCTTAGTCACGGGAGCCGGCGGCTCCATTGGCTCAGAGCTCTGTCGGCAAATAAGCAGATTTAAGCCTGGTAAGCTCATTCTCGTAGGCCGTGGCGAGAACAGTATTTTCGATATTCAGCAAGAACTACGTTCTGACTGTCCTGAACTCAATCTGATCACCGAAATCTTAGATATCAGAGATCGGGAAAAAGTTGAACTGGTTTTTATGAAATATAAACCTGGAGTCGTCTTTCATGCGGCTGCCCATAAGCACGTTCCTCTGATGGAAGGGAATCCTGAGGAGGCTTTGAAGAATAACATCTTAGGAACGTATAATGTCGCAGAGATCTCAGACCTAACTCAGGTAAAAACCTTCGTACTTATTTCAACAGACAAGGCTATCAATCCCACAAGTATTATGGGGGCCACGAAGCGAGTGGCCGAGATGATCATTCGAAGCTTAGATCGCCTATCACAGACCCGTTTCGTGGTCGTGCGCTTTGGGAATGTTCTGGGAAGTCGAGGCAGTGTCATTCCGACGTTCAAGAAACAGATTGCCAAGGGCGGACCCGTGACAGTGACTCATCCGGAGATGATACGTTACTTTATGACTATTCCAGAGGCTTCCCAACTCGTCATCCAAGCAGGGGCTATGGCGCGAGGTGGGGAAACGTTTATTCTCGACATGGGCAAGCCGGTTAGAATTGTTGATTTGGCGAGAGATTTGAGGTGGATGTGGATATTAAGCTTGAATTTACAGGAATGCGTCCAGGAGAAAAGTTGTACGAGGAATTGCTCACGGCCGATGAAGGGACAACGAGTACGAAGCACGAAAGGATCTTTGTGGCTAAGTCGGGTGTAGTGGATGTAAAGAGGATTGAAGGGCTGGTTCAGCTGATTAGGGAGAGGAGTTCGTTTCTGACGAGGGAGGAGATCGTGCAGGAGCTGGGTGAGATTGTGCCGGGGTTTGCGCAGGGGACTGGGAGGATGACGGTAGGGTAGGGTGGGAACATTATCTAGCGCTTTAAGTCCTTTGTTATTTATACTCAGATTAATATTCTAAAGAGCCTGTGTTATTTAGTTGAAGAGGTAACATTATAAAAGGTGATATAACGACTGGGGATCACAAAGGGATTCTCAAAAAAGGCTGTATTGGCGCGGTTTGCGCTTGATTAGGTTAATTATAATGGATTTAAGCGTGAATTGGAAAGGTAAGAAATACAGTGGGCGATGTAAAGGAATCTTGATTTTTGATTACCCCTTTTACATCACCAAGGTGACATAAGACCGTAATTGATTAAGAATGGCCAAATTATGTCGAGGGGCTCGTGCCTAATGATGGAGGAGAGGGATTAGATGAAAAGATTTACAGATATTCTTTTTGGCCTTATATTATTCAGTATTTTAAGTCCTTTGTTACTTATAATCAGCCTAATCATAAAAGTTGATTCGAAAGGTCCAGTGTTATTTAGCCAACGGAGAATCGGAAGAAATAACAAAGAGTTTGTTCTATATAAGTTTCGAACCATGCGAACTAACGCTCCCAATGTCGCGACTCACTTATTAAAGGATCCTCAGAGCTACATTACCCCTTTTGGGAATTTTCTTAGAAAGAGTAGTTTAGATGAGCTGCCTCAATTCTTAAACATTATCAAAGGTGATATGACGCTTGGAGATTCTAAAGGGATGAACCACTATATATAGTGGTTGAGAACATATAAACCACTGCATATAGTGAAAAAGTTGGTTTTCCAATCCAAGTTGCGCCACCGAGGACTGGAGATCACAAAGGGATGCTCAAAAATGGCTGTATTAGCGAGATTTACGCTTGATTAAGACAATTTTAATGGTTTTAAGCGTAAATTGGGAAGGCAAGAAATACAGCAGCATTGTAAAGAAATTCTGAGTTTTGGTTGTCCCTTTTACATCACCAACCTGACATTAGGCCTTAAATTTAATAACATGAAAACCGAGTTTTTTGTGGCAAATTATCTAGTTGTTAAGGGCGGAGATCGTTAAGGAGTTGGGTGGGGTTTTAACAGAAGCCGGGAAGAAAGAGATAGTTAGGATGTCTGCGAGGTAGAGCTTTATCTGTATCTTAACTCAAAAAAATATTTACAATAAATTCAAAAGAAGTGAGGAAAAAAATGATACCATTATCGAACCCAGATATTACGGACAGAGAAAAAGCGGCTGTTATGGAAGTGCTTGACTCAAAGATTCTATGCCTAGGTCCTAAACTCAAAGAATTTGAAGAGAAAATTGCAGCCTTTGCGGGTACAAAATATGCAATTGCCTGTAATAGCGGGACAAGCGGACTGCATATGATCGTGGTTGCTTTAGGGATAAAAGATGGAGATGAGGTTATTACTACACCGTTTAGCTTTATTGCGTCCAGTAACTGTATTCTCTTTGAAAGAGCTAAACCAGTTTTTGTCGATATCGATGAAGCCACCTACAATATGGATGTATCTCAAATCGAAGCTAAGATAACCTCAAGAACAAAAGCGATTCTGCCTGTGCACATTTTTGGGCAACCCGTGAATATGGATGAGATAAGGCGATTGGCTGAGAAACACGGACTATTTATTATCGAGGATTCTTGTGAAGCTATCGGAGCTAAATGGAACGGTGAAATGGCAGGCACTGTGTCTGACGCAGGGGTGTTTGCATTTTATCCCAATAAACAAATGACAACCGGTGAAGGTGGAGTGGTTGTAACTAACAGCGATGAAATCGCGGAAATTTGTTATAGTCTTCGGAATCAGGGACGGGGTATTGATAAACAGTGGCTGAACCACGTGAGGCTCGGCTACAACTATAGGATGAGTGACATTAGTGCAGCGTTGGGCATCGCCCAGCTTGAACGGATTGATGAGATACTGGTCCGCCGGCAACAAGTTGCGAAAATGTACTTAGAAAAATTCAGGAACGCTCGTGGAGTTATTCTTCCTCAGATTCATGAAAAAGTCACGATGAGTTGGTTTGTGTTCGTCGTCCGTTTTGATGAGAGTATTGATCGTAACAGTGTCATGGAGATTTTATTGGAGAGAGGCATCGGGTGTCGGCCCTATTTCACAGAAATTCATCTTCAACCGTTTTATGTTGAGCAGTTTGGTTATAAAATTGGTGATTTCCCCGTTACAGATAATGTTGCTAAAGGGACATTGGCATTGCCATTTTTTAATGGAATAACGGAGGAACAGGTTGATACCGTTGTTTATGAAGTGAAGCGTGCAATTGACCTTGCGATTATTGAGCCTAAAGATAGACTAAGAAAGTTAATGATTGAAGTAGGTTAAAACTCTTAATATCGGCGATAGAAAAAATAATTAGGAACCAAACGCAATCATAAGGTTTAAGAAAGGTAGTGTTGCTGAGAAGATTTTTAGATTGGTGTTTGTCTTCCCAGCGATACAAAGATGTTGGAAAGAATTGTGAAGAGAATTAAGGGG
>DASRMG010000047.1:0-2652 GCA_035648035.1 Desulfosporosinus sp.
AGGAATTAAGGTAGACACCTTAAACCATCTGGCAGAGTTTCCAACGACCGAAGGGGCAACCCTAGAACTCTTGCTGCTTGGAGAGCAGAAGCTGCTTCATCATCTGGCACACTTAGCAAGTGAAAGAGCACACGCTTTCACCTTTGGGCGTTTAAGAGTTGGAACAGTCATGACTTTATTGAATGGTCAACCAGTTGGCTGGGATTACGAAGCCAGTAAAATTATGGAGGGGGAGAATTGGGTGTGGTCCGTTGAGCCATAGCAACGCCTACCGAACTACTAAACGCTATAAATCCACATCTAGGAGTTGCCCATGTGGCAGCTTTAATAAAATATAAAAAAGAACTTTGATTCAAAAGTCCTTTCTAAAAAGAGTGATATAAGTTATAATACAAAATGATAGATTTATGAGTTAATTTATTATTATATAAAAATTGAATACAAATATTCTTAAGGTTCCTCTGCGATAGAGGATTTAAAAGGGGAAGTCGGCGAAAGTCCGACGCGGTCCCGCCACTGTAAACAATGAGTTCTCTTTATTAATCCAACAGGCTACTGCTGGGAAGAGGAGAGAATGATGATTTGAAGCCAGGAAACCTGCCTTAAGTACCATCACAGACCTACGGGCGATAGGAACTGTGTGTGTTATTTAGGGTAAACCATACGAGCCGCACAGGCTCGTTTTTTATTACCTACAAACAAAGGAAGAAGGTTTTCAATGTTACAAGTGATCGGTATTGGCCCTGGAAGGCTGGAATGGTTGCCGCCGGCAATTACTGAACTTGTAAAGAACTGCGAAATTTTAATTGGCGGGTCTAGGGCTCTTAAGCTCTTTCCTGATTTCACCGGACGTCAGTATGTCCTAACCGGAGACCTAGCCAATAGTATTGAATTGGTCAAAACCGCTCTTTCAAAAGAGAAAGTTGTCGGAGTTCTCGTCTCTGGAGACCCTGGATTTTTCAGTTTTTTGCCAAGACTTAAGAAGGAATTTCCAGAGGAGAGAATTAACGTGTATCCTGGGATCAGTTCTCTTCAATTTGCATTTGCCAGAGCTGAGCTTCCTTGGCAGGAGGCAACCTTTGTTAGTGTTCATGGTCGGGAGTTATCCGTACTACCTGCGGTGATAACTCGTCCAACAGCGGTTCTAACCGGTGGAGAAAATACTCCTCAGGTGATTGCCCAATACTATCTGAAGCGCGGCTATAATCCACATATCTCGATAGGTAATGCCCTCGCTTATCCGGAGGAATTTTGGGCAAATATGGATGCAGAGCATTTGGCCCAGGAAAAGACCTTGTTAAAGAATGCTATTGTTATCCTATATCCACCCAAGGTGCAGGATACAAAACAATCCACTAAGCGAGGTCGAGGTATCGGGTGCTGGATCGGGATACCAGACGAAGAATTTCTACGGGGAAAGATTCCCATGACCAAGGCTGAAATTCGTGTGCAAGTACTCGCTAAAGCCCAAATTTCAATCTACGACCGTGTCGTAGATATCGGTGCTGGTACAGGAAGCATTAGTATAGAGGCCGCTGGTCTCGCATCTAAAGGCGTAGTTTATGCAATTGAACATAATTCAGAGGCCCAAGGATTGATTCTTGCCAATCAGCGTAAATTTGGCATTACTAATCTTGACCTGATTGCGGGATCTGCGCCGGATGCTTTCAGGAAGCTTCCCCCAGTCGATGTTTGTATTATTGGTGGGAGTAATGGACGTTTATCTGAAATCCTAGAAACCGTTCCCCTTGTTGAGGGGGGGAGAATCGTGATCACGGCAGTAACGATTGAAACGGTGGCTCAGGGGTTGAAACTGCTTACAGACCTTAACTATCAAGATATTGATACCGTTTCTATTCAAGCAGTCCGCTGGAAAGCCGTTCAAACTCTTCATATGGCACAAGCTTTGAATCCAATCTTTATAATATCAGCACGAAAAGGGGGAGCGTTATGACTATAAAATGGGGCAAATTCTATGGAGTTGGGGTTGGTCCTGGTGATCCTCGTCTTTTGACATTGCAAGCTGTGGACGTCTTACAGACGGTTGATATGGTCGCTATCCCGAAATCCAAGCTTGATCGAGAAAGTGTAGCCTGGGACATAGCTAAAATTCATTGTCCAGCCGATGTTCGACTCGTCGAGCTCGAAATGCCCATGACAGCGGATAAACAGATTTTAGCAAAAGCTTGGCAAGATGGAGCACAAACCCTTCTAGCCGAACTGAAACAAGGCAAATCTGTCGCCTTTATCACACTCGGTGATCCTTCACTTTATAGTACTTACAGTTACCTGCTTAATATTCTTCAAGAGGAACTACCTCAGGAGTGTATTACAACAGTGCCAGGAATTACGGCTATGTCCGCTGCGGCAGCTAGAATTAACTTGCCACTTGCTACAGGGGATGAACCACTCCTTATCTTGCCAAGTACCGAAGATGTTGGAAAGTTTCTAGACTTCCCCAATTTGGTTTTAATGAAAGTGTCCCGTAGGCTTCCTGAGATTTTGACGCTTCTCGAAGAACGTGGGAGAAAAGCGGTCTTATTAACTCGCCTAGGACAAGCCGGGGAGAAAATTCGCTGGGAGCCTAAACCACAGGATTTCACAACTGATAAAATTGATTATCTCAGTTTGTTAATGGTCAAAAAAAACTTG
>DASRMG010000048.1:0-2920 GCA_035648035.1 Desulfosporosinus sp.
CCCCTCAACATTGCCTTTTTCATTTTCAGAATTTTTATTGCAAAAAGCACTTTCAAACCGATGATGCTCCATGAGCCGAATGAAATCTGGTGTTAGATTTCGCTCGCCTTCTTTTAAAACCTTTGTAACAATGGTGCTCATGTTATCAAACCATAATCTTACGGGGATGCCGCCGATATGCTCAAAAATTGTTTTCAGCCCTTCAAAAAGGCATTCCTGATTCTCTCCTCTGAATAGTTGTAGGTACCCTTTATTGCTGAAGGGAAAGGATAAATTTATATATTTCCCGCCATGAAGTGTTCCGTTTTCATAAAACTCAGCATCACCGAAGTCGACCTGTGCCTCTCCTGGAATATGTTCCAGCGGAAGGAAACCAGGGGCTTTACCGAATATCTCTTTTTTCTTTTTTGCTACAAGTTTTGGATAGTTCGACTCATGATCAATCACTGGTGCTTCGATGTTCCAATCTGCTTTGTTTAAATAACGTGTCACAGTTTTGCGATCACAGCCAGTGGTTTTAGCTATCTCACTGACATTTCTACCTTCCTCAAAGAATAGTCTTCTGATATTATGTAATTGGGTCATTGTTAGCATCCTCCAATTCCTCCCTTGCATTGATTTGTCGATCAACTACAAGAGTATTATTTTGGGGTGGTGCCTGCAATGGCCTTTTGCAATAGTGAGGATTTTACTGTTGCAAAAGTGGGGAATTCCCTTTGCAACTTTGTAATATTTCATTATGCAACAAACATTCATACTTGGTTGATAGAGCGTTTTGGGGAAAAGAAAGCGAGAAAGCGAGAACGCAAGAACTTATGTTGGCCGTTCTATCAGGGTTCTTTAAGTTTTGCTTAGATGAAGACTATATACAACGGACATTAACGAAAACTCGCTGGCGCCCTAAAATACCTCAGTCCTTGCCAAAATTTTTAAACGAACATGAGCTGGCCCAAGTTAGAATCCAGGCAGAAAAAATGTCTCTTCAAGATAGGTCCCTTATATCCTTCTTGTTGTCCTCCGGTTGCCGTCGATCAGAAAGCGTAGGTCTCGATCTCGGTGATTTAGATATCGAGGAGAGGACTGCTCGGGTAATGGGTAAGGGTAAAAGACCCAGAGAGGTTCATTTTTCTGAGGAGACAGCATTTCTGCTAAAAGATCACTTAACCAATCGCACCGACCCTCATTTGCCACTGTTTATAAGCAAGTTTAAGAAACGCATGGGAACGCAGGGAGTCTATCTAATTTGTAGAAAGCTTGGACTTAAGTCAGGGCTCCCTCAGAATCTAAGTCCACACATGTGCCGTCACACGTTCGCGACAAATCTAATAGCAAGAGGATCAGAACTTGAATTTATTGGCGGTGAACTTGGACACAAAGATCTCAACGTAACCAAAATTTACGCCAAAATTCCATCGGAACAACTCATGCGTGAATACAATAAACGGATGGAGTGAAGAATTTGGAAAAAACACAAACAATTATAGATCTATTCTTCAAAGACCATGAGGCAAGGTTTGCTAAAGAAACTAAGAGGAATTACCGAGCATTCTTACACAAGTTCTTTGTTAAGGTCAACAAACTGTACGATGAAGTGTTGGCCAAAGACGTTCGATCATGGCTCTCCGAACTCGCTGAGTTAGAACTGAAACCTCGTTCAATTCGTTCAAGGTTGGCAGCCTTAAAGCTTTTACAAGTACTGCTTAGAAGAAAATCTAATCACGAAGGTGCCAACCAGAGGTATCAAGGCAGCGAAAATTGAAGATTCAATCCCTTTCTATCTTAGTAAGCAAGTTCTCACTCAGTTAATGGAGCGAACTAAACGGTAGTTTGTCTCAATAGAAAACACAGTTGAAAGCCGCTTGTGGTGAGGGTTTAAGGGTTGGGATAATTTACTAAAAGGAAATATTAGTAAATATTTTTATGATTTTCGGGGTTAGGTTGTCCACGGGAACATGTCCGTGCAGTTTGGTTGAATATCACGGTTTAGAGAGCTAATAGTGGTTCAAAATATTGGTTTTTAGCGAAGCGAACTTTTGTTTGCAAGAGACCTCGATTTCACTAAATAGGTTTGGCTCTCCTCTTCATAGTCAAATGAAATCTCTTTTAAGTTACCTAAGGAAAAGAAATAAAACATAACTAACAGGTTACTTAATATTAAAGAGAAAATAGAATACTTAAATGCACTTAAAAATCTGTTCAGGGCTAACCTGAACCCTATATTATTACCCTGTTGGTCAACGACCTTTAACTCGAAAACCATATCACCAATGCTTCGGCTCAAAATAGTGTGGAGAATAGGGAAATAGACCAGTGGGATGAAAATAGCTATGAGTTTGACTAAATACGACGGTGAATTCGCAAGTAGTAATATGATTATGAATATAGTTATACAATCAACTAAAAGCGACCCAAACCTGTGTACCCTAGACGGGTTCTCCATAAAAAGTCTCCTTCTATATCATAAATCGTCAAATCTATTATATATTATATTACTTTAAATATACCTCTTATCATGGGAGTTCTGCTTTGTAATGTGTCTTTCCCCCTTTTCTCATTCGCTAAACTCTCATTTAGTGAACTTCTAATTATCCTGCTAATATCCGTTACTCATAATTGCGGAAGAACCCGAAATGAGCCACCGTTCCGGAAAGTGAGTACCACGTCTCCGGAATATTTGAGCCACGCTTCCGGCAGGAGGGCCACTGGGTTAATGCCCACTGTAGAATGTAATTATGCATTACTAAGCGTAGTGTAAATAACATTCTTAGGAGGTCATTCTATGACCAATTATCGGGAGATCCTTCGGCTTCACAGTCAAGGGATCAGTCAACGCAGTATCGCTACCAGTTGTGCCTGCTCACGTAACACCGTGGCAAAAGTGTTGCTGCGAGCAGATGAGATGAATCTCTCATGGCCGTTA
>DASRMG010000049.1:0-24610 GCA_035648035.1 Desulfosporosinus sp.
TGTAGCAGCTTAAGGGTTTAATCCATCAGTTAATTAGTCATTGTTCGGATTTTTCAATGGCCTGTTTGTTATGACCTTTTTTCCGAAACCAAAATCTAACCATTAACCAATCAAATTCTTGACTTTAATTAGCTGGTCTAACTTTCTTGAACCATAATCTTCTCTTTCGGAATGCTCAGTATCTCCGCAATCCTTTCACGGGCCTTATCGGCTTTAGGAGACTGGCTTTGATCTGGCTGAGGGGACTCCCCGATGACAATGGGCTCGATTGTAGGTATCGCAACGTCTGAAGAAGTGAGTGTAATTTTGACCAGGGCTATCTTCGGCTGATCCGTTAGCCCGCCTGCCCCCTCTTCAAATTCAACCGCCACCTCAGCGCCCTCAACGCCCTCAATACTGAGGGCTAGGGCTTTCATCTGATGGACCAGGATCTGACGGTATTGTTCTTGAACAGCATCCCGTGCCAACTTCTCGCCTTGCCCCTCTGTGGCAATGGCCGGAACCTCCTGCGGGTTTGTGGTTGACCATGCTGGTATCTCCATTTCCAGAGGCGTATGCAAGAACGTTGTGATGGGAGAGAGAACGGCAGAAATCACAAATAAGCCCATCACCATCTGGACAAAGCCACGCATCGATTTACTAGGAAGCAACATTTCCAGAAAGGTGGCCAACAGTAAGATCACGACTAAATTGCGCACAAGTGTATGTAATGTCTGCAAAGTGCTTTACCTCCTTAAGTGACATTCAAGAAAATATGCCTAGTGCAACATCACGGAAAAAGTCCCCGTTCCTATGACCACAGCGACGGTCATGAAAAACATCACTACAACTGAAAAGACCGTTACTAAGATAAAGGTTAGACTCTTGGCCATATCTTGTAAGCTTTCTGCAAGAGCCGTTTCGCCAAGTGGCTCGATCAACGCAGCTGAAATACGAAACACTAGGATCATGGCTAATATCTTCACTAAAGGAGCAACGCATATCACAATAATTGCCACCAGAGCAATGATTCCAACAGCATTTTTTAGGAGTAATCCAGAGGTAACGACTAGCTCGACAGCATCTTTGAAAAATTTACCCACGACGGGCACAAGGTCTGCTGAATACTTAGCGGTCCGAAAAATGACACTATCCGCTACCCCTCCCGTCACCCCTTGCACCGTCATGACGCCAATAAACACCGTCATGATGAAACCTAAGGTTAATTTGCCTGCAAATTCAAGAAGTCCCGCCAGTTTACTCAGCTTAAATTGGTCCGAGATATGATTAAATAGTTTTAGCACAGCAGCCAGGAAAAATAACGGTAAGACAATTGTTTTGATCATTGTGGCTAGAACCGTCAAACTCCCCATGATCAGAGGCTTAAATAAGGCTGCGCTGGTTAGGTTCCCCATAGAGATTAATAAGGTTAACATGACCGGAAACAATGTTTGCATCAGTCCAACCATCGTATCAATCGTTCCCGTGGCGTAACCTAGTGCCTCCCGAAAAGAAGTTAAGGCCAAACTTAGCAGAACAAGGTAGGTCATAACCTGCGCTGTTTTCCCAACAGTGCCGCCATACGCTACCTGCAGCTGCCCCAACACGGCACAGAGTACGGCTAAAATAAGCAGCTTACCTATTAAGGGGGCACTGTTCAGAATTTCCCGTCCAAGTATCCCTATTAAACTCTGGATTAACTTCTCTGGACTTAGATCTAAGGATCCGCTCTTTAAATCCTCAAACATTTGAGCCAAGGAGAAACCAGGCATAGACTTCAGGACATCAGAGTCCAGCTGGTCTAGATACCCCCGCATTTGACTCAGGTCAATCTGGTTAGAAAGGCCTGCTGCATCCGTTTGAGGGATCACGTCCTCAGCAAGCACCGGAGAAGTTGTCCCCATCATTAAGACCACAATTAATAGTAACTTGACGAAGACTCGTCGCATATACATCACCTCACGGAACGAGTCGTACCAATGACTCTGTAATGGCTACAATTATGGGAATGGCTAAGGCAATGACTGCCACTTTAGCCGCAAGCTCAATTTTACTGGCCAAAGCGCCTTCCCCGGCATCTTTGCAAATTTGAGCTCCGAATTCAGCCAGGTAGGCCACGCCCACTATCTTTAAAACAATGAGTAAATAATACGAACCGATATTCGCTTGATCTGCTAGGTTTTGGAGGAGATCAACAATGACTTTTATCTTGCTCATCACGAGGATAAAAATTGACGCGCTTGCTAAAATAGACAGTTGCATTGCAATTTCTGGTCTGATTTGCTTTAGAACAACACTAATCACTGTGACAATCAGGGCTAGTCCTACGATTTGCCATATCTCCACGTTATAGCCCCCTAATAAAGGTTAAAAACACTCTTAACCAGGGTAAATAATTGTGCAATAGATTGTACTACAATATAAAGCACTACAATAACACCCATAATAGTTACGCCTTGAGCCATTTCCTTACGGCCTGATTGCTCCAACACGATGACTAATATTCCGACCAGTATACCAATTCCAGCCACCGTAATAATAAGATTAAAGCTCATTGTTCTGACTCCTCTCCCTGCTTAAATTAATATGAGCACACCAGCGATCCCACAGAGGAAGCCCAGATAGGACCACATTTTAGCTTGCTTATCAGACCATAGTCCTGCTTGATCCTTCATCAAGGAAATTTGTCGTTGAACAAGTTCTAATTGTTTATGTTGCTCACGACTATCCGATCGGCCTAATCCTTTGCCCACATCACCGATGACTTGCCAGTCTTCTTCTTTCAAACAGAAGTTTCTATTTTGCGTTAAAATAGTCTCTTTCCAGGCCATGCTTGCGGACTCTCCCCGCAGCAAACGTTCCTGAAGATCTGCAAAGAAGCCTCGCCAGGGTAGCTCTGTGCGTTCCTTTACGATCCCGAAGGCCTCTGGCAAAGGGGTCGCCCCCCAGACGATTTCGGTGTCCAGAAGTGCCAAGGCCATTAAACATCCTCTTAATTCCACAGGTCTTAGTTTAATTCGGTGAGCCAGCCATAAGCCCAAACTTCCGCACCCAGCAATCAGTGCGACGCACCCAATTATGAGCATCACAGGACCCTCCCTGTCTTAAGATCGTAAACTCCCTCGATCGTTCCCGGCCCATGTTTCCTACTGAGCACAACCAGTCGCTCAAACACTCGTTGTTCCATCAAACGAGCTAACGTCGGCCTGTTAAGTGCTTCTTCTAAGGAACTAGCGTGCGCCGTACTAAGAATCCTCACTCCGGTGCGCAAGGCATCCATGAGCGCAGTGACATCGTCCGTATGACCCAGCTCATCCATAGCGATCACTTGAGGTGCCATAGAACGGACGATCATGTTCATCCCACTTGCTTTTGGACAGCCATCCAACACGTCTGTCCGGTATCCCAAGTTGTAGGTAGGCACCCCTTGCCACATCCCGGCTAGTTCCCCACGTTCATCCACCACGCCGACCGTCTGACCACTGAGACCTATTTTCGAAACCCCATTACTCAGTAGTCGAATGAGGTCCCTTAAGAGGGTCGTTTTGCCTGCCCGGGGCGGTGAAATGAGCAGCGTATGACAAAACATTCCGTCTTCCCCTATGAGTAAGGGCATGATCTTGAGACCTTGTCCCTTAATTTCTCGGGCAATTCGAACGTTTAAGCCAGAAACGTGTTTCAACGTTTGAATCTGCCCCTGTACGACGACGGCCTCTCCGGTCACGCCAACTCTGTTCCCTCCCGGTAGTGTTATAAATCCCTGTTTGAGATCCTCCTCTGCAGCATAAAGTGAACTATGGGTCATTCTCTCCAGCGCACAGGTTAGATCTTCCCCCATGCCGACATAGGCCTTCTCTGGACTCGTTACTTCGCCATCTCGGTTTAGAAATAAATCCTTATCTGATGTTCGTACCATGAGGGGTTGACCCACTCGCAAGCGAATTTCTTCAACCTCTTGGAAGGGCACTCCCTTAATGTTCTCTATAATCGAACGGATGTCTTCGCCAAACCATCTTGCCATATCCGCCCATAACACCGCACTATCATGCGAACCGGAAGTGCTCTGCTCCGACACCAAGGATTTGCCCTTTGAAATAGGGATGGTTACTTTTGGTCCCTTAATGACAGATAGCGTGTAATGTAGCGACACGTCATTGCCCCCCTTGATTGAAGGTATGTCCATGTTTTGATTTTAGACATGCGGGGAGCAAATATAAAGGACAGTCGTACCTTTTTATCGGTACGACTGCCCTTTATATTTCTATTGATTGATGTCTGTGTCGATTCAGATCTAAGAACTTACGAACATGATGACGCTTGTTTGGTTTTTTTTTTTGAGCTTGCTTCCTGACTGTTTTCATGAACAATTAAATGAGGCGTTGTTTCCTCAAGGATTTGACTTGTCCCAGTATATTGTGCACCTTGTTCAACTTTAAATTGCCAAGTGCAAATATCACCCCATAAACGGGCGGTATCATGGTGCTGGCAGAACCCGGTGGAATGAATATAAGTGTATATTTATCTTTCAATGAGATTCCTCCAAATAATATATAAAATGACTATATCGGCTTTATTCTCCAAAAATTTGTAGATACCTTCAAACTATGAGTAAATTAGTCATTGTTACGTACTTAGTATATGGCTTAGGTTAAAATTTTTGGGTATAAAAAACCTGCTAGTGGTCAACTACATTTAGGTTGCCAACTAGCAGGTGTTATCATTTCGTCACCCTTATAAATTAAGCGCGCGAGACATAGTTTCCTGTTCTGGTATCGATAATTAACACATCGCCTTCATTGACGAAGAACGGAACTTGAACCACTGCACCAGTTTCCAAGGTTGCAGGTTTGGTCCCTCCAGTGGTCGTATCACCTTTTACGCCTGGTTCGGTAGCGGAAACGGCAAGTTGGACATTGGTTGGCACATCAACGCCGATCACCTCAACATCAAAAAAGAGTACGCCTAACGTCGTGTTCTCTTTCAACCACTTGACGCCGTCTCCAATTTGATCCGCCGTCAGAGATATTTGTTCATAATTTTCCTTGTCCATGACCACGAAGAAGTCTCCATCTTTATAAAGATAGTCCATTTCTCGCCGCGCAACGTGGGCTTTTGGCATCTTTTCTCCGGCATTAAACCGCCGTTCTACCACTGCACCCGTTTTAACATTTTTCAACTTAGTGCGGACAAAGGCCGCGCCTTTACCTGGTTTAACGTGTTGGAAATCAACCACTGAAAAAACATCACCATCTAATTGGATGGTTACACCGGTCTTAAAATCGCTTGTAGAAATCATAAATATCTTTTCCTCCTATAAATTAATTTTATTGAAAGATAATGAATTCTTTCGGTGCTTGGGTCAAGACTTCGCAGCCATCTTCCGTCACCAAAACAATGTCTTCGATTCGAACGCCACCCCAATTAGGGATGTAAATGCCGGGTTCTACAGTAAGAACCATGCCCGGTTCAAGGACGCGCTCTTCTCGCATGTTCAGATAGGGGCCTTCATGGATGACCAGACCCACGGAATGTCCTAATCCGTGCCCAAAGTATTCGCCATAGCCAGCGTCAGCAATAATTTTACGAGCAACCGCATCGACTTCTTTGCCTGTGCGTCCAGGCGCAACAGCTGCAATGGCTGCCCGTTGGGCCGCCAATACGACCTCATAAACTTCTCGGTGCTTGTCCTCCGGTTCTCCCAGAAAAACTGTCCGGGTTATATCAGAGCAGTAACCCTGATAGATTGCACCGAAATCCATCGTCAAGAACTCACCGGAATGAACCTTCTTTGAACTGGCCGTACCATGCGGTAAGGCCGAACGAACGCCTGAAGCCACAATAAATTCAAAGGAACCGCCACTGGCACCCGCCAAGCGCATGGAGTATTCTAAGTCAAGGCCAATCTTTTCTTCCGTCTGACCTATTTCAATCGTTTTTAAAACATTGTCAAAAGCGCCATCTGCTATATTAACAGCTTGACGAAGCGTCTCAATCTCGCCCTGATCCTTCACCGAACGCAAATGACTGACAAGATCGGGTAGCGAAAGGAGTTCCGCTTGAGGCAACGCTTGTTTCAGTTTACCAAAGCTTACATAGGTGACAAAGTCCCCTTCAAAACCAACTCGTCGAGCCTGTTGCCCAAGGCCTGCTATCGTTTCAAAATGGTCCGGTCCTGTTTTAATAATTTCAAACTCGGGAGCCTGTTCCGTTGCCTGTTCTATGTACCGAAAATCCGTCAGTAATAGGGCTTTCTCTGCCGTAATATACAAAGTTGCTTCTCCACCAGAAAAGCCGCTCAGGTACCGTCCATTCTCCGGGCGAATAACCACATAAGCATCCAGTTTTTCTTCCTGCAGCTTTTGGCGTAAACGTTCTAATCGACTCATAATAACTTCCCTCTTTCTATTATTTCCCGCGTTTTCCGTGGTAGTTAAGGGCATAACGCATCGCTAAAACATAACCCTCTGCTCCCAGTCCTGACACTTGTCCAATACAGACCGGAGCCATCACAGAATTGGCACGAAATGCTTCTCGCGCATGAATGTTTGAAAGATGAACCTCCACGGTTGGAACCTTCACCGCACTAATAGCATCACGTATTGCATAACTCGTATGCGTCCATGCTCCAGGATTCAGGATTAGAAAGTCCTCCGACGTTAAACCTTGTATCCAATCTATGAGGTCACCCTCGTGATTTGTTTGCCGGCATTCCGCGTCGATTCCTACCTCATTCGCAAGGTCCATGACTTCCTGGTTAATTTCTGATAACGTGCGAGCCCCGTAATGTTCCGGCTCTCGTAGTCCTAACATATTCAGATTAGGTCCATGAAATATCCAAATTTTATTCAATTCAACACTTCCTCGTCACATATCCAAAATTTTATCACAATTTCTTGCTATAGCATAGTTTTTAAGGGAACGTTCTTCACAGCGCGAGAAGGGACCTCACTCAGCCTATATTTTTCTGACTGACAAAACAAAAAACCTCCGATAGTCGGAGGCGAAGGACGAAATAATTATCGCAAGAGCAGGGGGATGTATTTATGATGGTGTTTGGGGAGTTTGGGTTTGAGCTTGAGCTTGGGTCTGTTCTGGTAATTGCTTTAGAGCTGCTGGCTTTGCCTTTTCAGCTGAATCCCCTTTTCCACTGACCAAACGAGGGGACAGCACAATGTCCATATTACTGAGCATAATTTGCGTTTCGCAGGGTCCGCCTTCTCCGTTTGGCTGGAATTTATGGATCTCTGCACGCGGCAAAATGAGATGGATCTCATGGGGTATTTTAGGCTCACCGATCCGGCGAACACGAAAACTCACACCCTCGACTTCCACTTCGACTTCATCAAGATATTCTCCAACAAACTCTTGTCCATGATCAGCACTGATATTTGCATATTGGGCTTGCCCTTTCGCTGCCCCTTTAAAGTCCGGGAGAACTATCTTCTGCCCAACTTGAAGTTGCAGGGGATCGACACTGGGGTTAACCATGAGAAAATCGTTACATGTACCTCCCCAACGTTGAGCCAACACATGAAAATCATCTCCGGGTTGAATGTAATATTCCTTACTCACCGCACATACCTCCTCTCCTTAGCCTATGGTAAAGGGAGACTGTCTCGTGCCACTAATAACTTATGAAATTACTCACCCATGGAAAAATATATCTTGAGAAGCGCTTCTCCCCCTTGGGTATTTAGCACGACTTCCTGCAGATGGATATTGCCAACCGGTGTCTCCTCTAGTGCCTTGAGCGATGTGACAATCCCCTCCCAAGGACCCTTTAATTGTAATCGGACTAAACCGTAATCTAAACCTAACCCCTTGACACTTTCTCGTTGCTCACCAAACCGTTCAACATTTAACGAAGCCACGACCACACCCTCTTTAACAAACGCACCACGACACTGGTCTATTATGTCAGGTAACTGATCCATCGTGGGAATAGCGAGGCTTGTGGTCTGTAGTTTGGTGTTCATATTAGTGTCCGCGGTCCCGGCTCTCAATACTTCTTGCCAACGAGTTTGCTCCGTTTCTAAGGACCGAAATTGCAGATAAGCAGGCTGCCAGAACACTAAAAATCCACCGACAATACCCAGTAACAAAAACACGCTAATTCCCTTCACGCTCCCCAGTGAAAGACGCTGCAATAGAGGGATTACCGAAGAATCTAGCAGGTGTTTTGATTTAGTCCCACTAGCTAAATAAGCCATATTACCCTTCCTCTCCCAAGGATGTGTCTATACCGGTGTCTGTTTTAACTTGCCCCCGTTTAGCACTTAAGGAGAACTCTACCTGGTTGAGTGACGTCAATTTATAACTAGACAAGGCGGGTTGTTCCCAACCCATGATCCGCAGGTTTAGGATGAGGTTCTCAACACTGTTTGCATCGCTAGCACTGCCTACTAAGGATATACTGCCTACTAAGGATATACTGCCTTGCTTGTAAACCACCTGTTCAAGCTTTATATCCGCTCCAGACAAGGCTTGCATAGCCTCAATTTGACCCAACCCAACGCCCATTCTCTCATGGTTCGTGTTGACCTTATTCCAAGCAACTTCAAGCGCTTCCTGATGTTTGGTCTGTGTCTCTATGTTAGCACCTAGAAGGGCTAGCTTTTGAACTTCTTGCTGTAAGGGCAACGCCTTTTGATAAAGTGACAACCAGCTTATAGCTCCGACCATGAATAACGCTATGAATAATAACACCAGCTCCCAATATCTACGGTGAACAATTTGAGCTCTATTCGGTTGGTGCCAAAGATTAAGCTCAGGACGATGGGTCGAAATCTGCATTCCATACCCAACGGCCACCTCGCTCCACCCCTCAGTGCTTGCGAGTGCACTTTCCCAGGAAACAGGGACATTTGGGAGCTTGGCTTGCTCTACCAAGGAGACATGATGTGACGACAATAAACCCTGAGCCAGCGATTCTGCCACACCGTCTCCCTGCCATACCACGCGTTGCAAATTGAGATCTGGGTGCTGTGTTCTGTAATATAAAAGAAAACGCCGAATCTCATCTCCCCACGCTTCTTCACGCTCATTGAGAGAACGGACACTTTCGGGGACTGCTCCACGAAACAAGACTATTTGCAAAGCATCTGCCTTTCCCTGTAGATAAATGACATCTTGGTAGGGTTCAAATCCTAGCGATTTGCCCAAGATAGAAAACGCAAAATTAACGCCGGCGACCCTAAATCCCGCCGCCGCAAAGATAGAAACGTACCGTTCCAGTAAACTTCGTCGTGTTGCGCCCAGTAGAATTTGAAGGTCAATGGGCTTTACTTCAGTGAGTACACAGAAATCGAACAGTAAATCCGTCCTAGCAATGGGAATCTCTTCATCAATTAACAGAGAAATGGCTGATTTTCTGTTTCGCTTAGAAATCCAGGGCAACGTGAACGAGCGGATGAATCCTTGATGGAGGGGGATCGCCAAATACACCTGCTGACTTCCACCAGGGTGCTGTGCACCATAATCCGATAAAATATTCATTAACACATTTTCCTGCCGCACGCTGCCCTGCTCTATGACTCCAGTCGGTATTGGAATGCGATCAAACTTGACTGCGCCAGAATTATGACCGACCTTTCTCAATGGATGGACTGGAAACCAAAAGGCTCGAATTTCCCCATCCGTCAATTCAAAGACCACTGACATTTTCCGCATAAGAACACCCCTTTTATACGAAAGTCCAATACCAGTCAACAAGACGTTCTCCCCAAAATAATGCGACGATCGCTCCAAAGGTGAGATAGGGACCGAAGGGGATCTGTTGACGAAAGCGTTTTTGACCTGTAAGGAGAAGAACGATCCCTAGAAATGCTCCTACAAAACTCCCCATAAAAACGGCGAGAAAAATAGAGGGGAAGCCTAAGCAGGCGCCCAGTGCCGCCACCAGCTTTACATCCCCAAGACCCATTCCTTGCGGATATAATCGGGCAATGGTCCAGAATACCCCTCCTGCTCCTAAGGCGCAGAGCACGCTCTCCCAGCCGCTTGGATTTCCCGGTAAGAGAAAAGCTCCTATTAATCCTAAGACCAGTAGGGGGAGGGTAAGGACATCTGGCAAACGAAACGACTCGAGGTCAATTAAGGATAAGGCGATCAACACAACGACAAAAATTAGGTTGAAGAGGAGTTTAGCCGGGTTAGTCTCAAGATTGGGACTAACCGTTGCCGTCATAAAAAAGAGGGCTCCAGTCAGAAGTACCAGAACAGGGTAGCGCCTGGTAATAGGGGATTGACGATAAATGACTACGTTCAGGAAACAACCCATTAAGAGTCCTAAGAGCCCCATTGTGATACTGATAACAGCCATTAACTTGACTCCTTTTCTAATTAGCAGACGTCCATAGGACCTGCGTTAAGGTTTCATCATACGCTCTGACTTCAGCGGCCAAGCCATTGTCCGACAAGTAAATCATGATGATATTGGTAATGTCACCTGTTTGCGGTTCAGGAATAATAAATTGCGTGGGATCACTTGCATTCACCGCAAGGTTATTAACGCCAAACCCCTTACCACTGCCCTCAGCAGCCATTTGCTGAGTGGTTGCTTTATCTAACTTACTGATGTATTTGGGAATGAGCTTCGTACTGCTGACCGCTCCGTCAGTGACCGTCAAATCTGCACTCGTCAGATAGGCTCCGTTGTCCAGTTGATAACGATCCAAAGCAGTTTTGACCTGGTGAGCTATTGCCACATCCGCCTTCTGGCGTGCACTGACTGTACTTGATCCAAACTTCGGGATCCCTATAGCGGCCAGAATCCCAATAATAATGATGACGGTTAGTACTTCAATGAGTGTAAACCCGCTATCTGGCTTGCTAGAATTCATCTCATTTTCCCTCCCTATCACTCAAGAACGCTTTCTTGCTCTGCATGTTATTCAAGATGTGTACTGAGGTCAAACATAGGAAGCATGACGCCCGCTGCAACTATGCCGATTAGACCGGCTATAGCCAGTATCAAGGCTGGTTCAATCATACGTGTTAACCGATTGAGATAATCTTCAAGCTCGCTGCGAAACATATAGGTGACATAATGAAGCATCCGGTCCAACTGTCCAGTTTCCTCAGCGACTGCAATCATTTCCGCACCTTCCTTGGGGAAAACCTTACTGGCACGCAATAAAGGGGCCATGCGCTTTCCCTGTCGAACGTGCAAGACGAGCTGGTTCATTAATTCTAGCATCTCACGCCCTCGTAAAGCACCGGTTGTTAAGCGGAGCGCTTCCAGCAAGGGGATTCCAGCCGCTAATAAGCGTCCCAACATTCGAGTGAATTGAACTAGATCGCGGAGGCGATAGACCTTGGCACTGAGAGGAAGCCTACCCAGGAGGTGCCGCAGACGTGTTTTCCAAAGATCTGGACTAGTGAGTCTCAAAACTAGCAAGCCAACCACGATCAACACCAGTCCGCTCCACAAAAGCACAGGAATTTTACGACCACAGACAAAAATGACTTGGGTCAACATCGGTAATTCTGTGCCCATGCCCATAAATAATTTTTCGTACATGGGAAGTACATAAACAGAGAGCACATACAGTACAATGACCACAGCAAACAGCAAAAACAGAGGATAGGCGAGAGCGGCCTTTATTTTTTTCTGATAACCAAAATCCTGATCCGTTTCGTCCGCCACTTCGCTCAGGACTTTCCCTAAAGTCCCAGTATATTCCCCAGCTTTGATCATGGAGAGTACAAACGAGTTGGGCGGTGGATTTAGGAGAGACATGGCTTCTGACAAGTCGCTGCCTTCTTCGACTCGTCCTTTGATGGTCTTCCATTGTTCCAGTTGATCGGTTGATTTTTCCTGATGAAAGGTCATGATCTCCAGCGCTTGAAGTAAGGGAATTCCCGCCTCCAAAAGGGTTGCTAATCTACGGGCAAAATGGCTCCACTGGAACTTCTTCCTGGCTGGTAAACATACGCTTTTCCAATCTCGGCGGGTTCGAATCGCCACGGGAAAGTACCCTTCATTTTTTAAGCGCCCTTGAATGTCTGATATTTCATTTCCTACCCATACTCCGTGTTGTATAATTCCGTTCGTGTCAACCGCTTTCCAGACAAAACGTTGTGCCTTCATCGCCTTAGACTATCTGGGCTATGCATTTTTTCCTCGGCAACCGCGTAAGAAACAAGCCCCTTTTGAACTAAATCCAGAATGGCTTTATCCATGGTTTGCATACCTAGCTTCGCATTGGTCTGGATAACGGTCGGCAATTGATGCGTTTTTCCGTCACGAATGAGGCTACGAACCGCGGGGGTAGCCAGCATCACCTCAAGCGCTGCCACGCGTCCCTGGTGATCTGCCCTGGGAAACAATTGTTGAGACAATATCCCTTGTAAAACGGCAGCCAGCTGAACACGGATTTGCTGCTGTTGATGCGGTGGAAAGACATCAATCATCCGATCCACCGATTGGGTTGCATCATTTGTATGAAGCGTACTGAACACCAAGTGTCCAGTTTCAGCGGCGGTCACGACGGTAGAGATGGTTTCTAAATCTCGCATCTCACCCACTAAGATGACATCCGGATCTTGCCGAAGGACCGCTCGTAAAGCCTTCGTAAACGATTGGGTGTCATTGCCGATTTCCCGTTGATTCACCAAGCTTAATTTATGGCGATGTAAATATTCAAGAGGATCTTCAATCGTTACAATGTGACAAGCCCTCGTGCGATTAATGTAGTCAACTAAAGAAGCCAAAGTCGTCGATTTACCACTTCCAGTAGGGCCTGTTACTAGGACCAACCCTTTATGTAAGTTAGCAAGCTCAATGCACACCGGTGGAAGCCCCAAAGTATCCGGCGTGGGAATGTTAAAAGGAATCAAACGGATGACCACACCGATTGAACCACGCTGTCGAAAGGCATTAACCCTATATCGTCCAACCCCCGGAATACTATACGATAGGTCAATTTCCCCGCATTCTGCAAAACGTTTGACCTGTTGCTCATTCATCAGAGAATGAGCATACGCTTCTACATCAGCCTGAGAAAGTTTCTCCTTTTGGAGTTTAATTAAAGAGCCATCAATACGTAGAACGGGAGGACTCTCCACCGTCAAATGGATATCGGAAGCCTTCTGTTCTCCAGCAAGATGTAAAAGTTCTTCCAGTGAAAGCATATCTTCTTCTCCTCTTACCCTTCAATTCCAGAAACTGCTTGTAGTACTTCTTCCACGGTAGTTAAGCCTTCGATCACCTTCAACATCCCATCTTCCAAAATTGTCAGCATTCCTGAAACCATCGCCTGTTGCTCAATGTCCCTAGAATTATGTCGAGAAAGCACCAGTTCCTTGATTTCTTGGTTATATAATAAAAATTCATGGATCCCTATCCTGCCTCGAAACCCAGTTTGAAGACATTCTGGACATCCGGTGGCGCGATATAGCACGGTAATAGACGCTGGTATACGAAGGGTTCTTTTTTCTGTCTCAGATACTTTGTAGGCGGCTTTACAGTGTTCGCACAAGCGTCTAACCAAGCGTTGGGATAACACCCCACTGACTGCAGACGCCAAGAGATAGGGTTCTATGCCCATATCCATCAGTCGAGCCAACGCTTCTGCGGCTGTATTGGTATGGAGCGTGGATAAAACTAAATGTCCGGTGAGGGAGGCTGAGATGGCGATTCTGGCTGTTTCTTCATCACGGATTTCACCGATCATGATCACATCCGGGTCTTGCCGTAATATATGTCGCAATCCGACAGCAAAACTAAGGCCTGCTAGAACATTCACTTGAACCTGGTTGACGCCTGAAATTTGGTATTCTACGGGGTCTTCAATGGAAATAATATTCTTCTCCTCCGCGTTCAGTGCTCGGAGCAATGCATAAAGGGTGGTGCTTTTACCACTTCCCGTTGGCCCCACCACCAAGATTAGCCCGTTCGTGCGTTTCAACAAGCTTTGAACGCCCGATTGAACTTCTGAGCGCATCCCTAAACCACTCATCGGACGCTTAGCCATCTCCGGGTCCAGAATTCGGGCAACAATTTTTTCTCCATAGACTATGGGCATTGAAGACATTCGAATGTCTACGCGCCGAAGCCCTGCACTAAAGGTCATTCGGCCATCCTGTGGAATTCTTCGTTCCGCAACATCCATTTGCGCCATGACTTTTAAACAGGAGACAATACTTCGTGCTGAATTTGATGCGAGGACATGTTTCTTCATGAGTTTACCATCGATGCGATAGCGCACCACAAAATCGTTTTTGCGGGATTCCCAATGAATATCGCTGACCCCTTGCGCCACCGCCTCGTGCAAAACAGAATGGACAAATTTAAGGTTGGGCGTATCTTCTTCCTGAGGTTCGATATCGGTGGCCTTGATGAGCCAAACTGCCTGGTCTTCGCTGATTCTGTCCGCTAGGTTCGCCAGTTGGGCAACCGATTGCTCAACTGTCAAGCACTGACGAATTGCGGTTTGGATTTCCTCAGCTTTGGCAAAGACTGGCTCAACCTCTAACCCGGTAAACATCCGAACATCCCGAAGGGCACGTTCATGGGTGGGATCTAGCATGGCAACTCTTAAGATCCCAGCGCGTCGTTCAAACGGAATGAGCGTATAGCGCAGAGCGATTTCTTCCGGAATGAGCCCCGCCACGCGTGGGTCAATCATGACTTGGGTCAGAGAAATCTCAGAGATACCTAGATATCTGCGCACAGCCTCCTCGAGCCTCTCTTTGGATAAGACGTCCATACGAACTAGAACCTCACCAATGGAATCACCGTTTTCCAGCACAACTTGTAATCCGCTGGTCAATTCCTGAGCGGTAATGTAATGATTAGCGCGTAAGAACTGACCAAAGTCATGTTTTTTCTCCATGGTCATGTATGTAACTCCTGATAGCTCATCAAAACCCACTGCCCGTTGTCTTGGTTTAATTGGATGATTTGTTCAATTTTTCGAACTGCTAAGCCGGAATATCCTTCTGAAATCACTTTATACCCTCCTCCACTCACCTCAATCACAATATCAACTCGCCCGGTCACTAAAGATATACTCCCGCTGCGCAGACCGGCGTTAACACGCAGATGGGCTTTAGCCCATTCAACGCCTGCTTCAGCTACGTAGAGGGCCTGTCGAGTTTGGGCAACCCGTCTTACCATTCGGTTCTCTGCATTGGCCTTGATATAGCCTTCCATCCCTAGTAATGACAACGTCGTCAAAAGAATGAGGATCAGAAGGCTAACATAACCCGATGTACTAGGGTTACTGGAGTCACTGGTGAATACGTCCGCCTCCTGATGACGCCACGCCATGTCGAACTTTGTCCTTCGACATTTGCCTCCAAGTATATTTCCCACAACCCAACTTCCACCTCCGTACATCGCCATTTTGATATGTAACTTGCCAAAGGCTGAGAAACGTTCAAGTGTCTCCAATAAAGATCTGTCGTCCCATCTCCGTCTAAATCTTGGATGAGGTAGGTGTCAAGCGTGGGGTCTAGGTTCGAATTGTCAGGCATCGGCAAAACCCTTAGCACTTCAGACGCTTGGATCCATTCCACCGTTTTTGCCATACGTATCGCATCAGAAACGGTTTTTCCTGTCGTCATAGCGGAGTAGTGCGCTTCCAAATGGTTCTTAAGGGCGCGTGCTCCTCGCCACTGATCCGTCAATAGTCGCATCGAAGTCATCAGCAAAATACCAGAAATCGCTAAAGCAAATAATACTTCCAGCAGCGTGAAACCATAGTCTGCAGCATGATCTTCTCTATTCAACTTCATAAAGACTCTCCAGTTTATACTGATAAGGGTTTCCCCGTTCCGTCCAACGAACTTCAACGCTGACTTTCAATAGTTGTGGCATATCCTCCCACTCAGCTTGAATGAGCCAGTGGAATTGTTCTTCGTTGCCTTCCACGGTCCCACCTGGTATGCAGGCTTGCCGAGCGATATTATCACTCCAAGCATGAACGGCCAACTGCTCCATTTTTTTCTGGGCAAGGTTTGCCCCCTCCATGAGGGTAGAGGCTTGCCGTGCTTCTGAAACCGCTGCTTCTGTCAGCCCAAAGAGCACTGCGAAGCCTAAGGAAAAAAGGAAGAGGGCGAGCAATACATCAAATAGCACATAACCTTGCGCTGCCTTTCTTTTATTCGTCATCCTTCCCCCTCCTATTTCACTTGCCCCAAAGCATTGATTTCATAAACCAGCGTAGTATTAAAGGGATTTATGGGAATTTCGTCCAGATAAGGACCACGCCATTCGCTCACACCTATCGGGGTGTCAAGCAAATCCGAAACACTTAGCGGAGAATTTCCGACATCAATCCTGTAGAGTTGGGCAGCTCCTTCAATTTTCTCTTTGTTGGCAAGGTCGACGCGAGTCCAAACCTGATTCGTCGCTGAACCAAAATGAGGGGTGGCCAATGACAAAATAACACCCATTAGAAATAGCACCAACAAAATTTCCCATAATGTAAAACCAGATTGCCTATTTACAATCATTTTCACCACCAAGTCCTAAGATATTTTTATTACCCGAATTTTTTTTATATTTATTCTCTATATATTTTTAATCTCCTGCCTGCATCGACGGATATCGACATGTCCTTATTAAAAGGACAAAAATAAGTTATTCTGTATCGAATTACTACAAATTACGATCTAAAATTCGAAGTTTATGCCTAAAAAAAAATAAGGGCACGATTCATCGTGCCCTTACTGGGAAATAACTTGTTTCCATGCTTCCAATATCTCTGGATCTGTACACTCCTTGGAAATAACCGCCCGTCCAATCCCTTGTGGGAGAACTAGAATCTTTCGTCCGCCTTGGTTTTTCTTATCCGCTTTCATAAGGTCTAACAAACCCTGCGGATCTTGTTTTATGGGGGTAATATCGGCAATCTGGGTGGGTAGTCCATACAGGCTAAGCAGACGCTTGATTCGATCAATCTCTGCCAAGCTTAAGAGCCCTTTGGCCTTCGCCAGATGAGCAGCCGCGACGAGACCGATACTGACACCTTGCCCGTGGGTGACTCCACGATAGTTCATCCCCGTTTCTAAGGCATGTCCAAAACTATGGCCTAGATTTAGCAGGGCACGAAAACCTTGTTCGCGTTCATCTTGGGAAACAATCGTCACCTTGACCGTAGAAGACCGGATCACCATTTCACGCCAAATCAACGGGTTCCTTTGTTTAAGACTCTCTTCTTGTGTTTCAAAGAACTCAAACAGACCTGTGTCGGAAATTAAAGCATGCTTGATGCTTTCCGCCAAACCATTTTCGACTTCTGGCCACGGCAAACTGTCCAACGTTGTAAAATCTGTCCACACCACCTGTGGTGGGTAAAAGGCACCTAGAATATTCTTGCCGGCCGGATGATTGACGGCGACTTTTCCACCAATACTACTGTCAACTTGAGCCAATAACGTCGTAGGAACTTGAATCAAACGAATACCACGCATAAAAACACTGGCAAAAAAACCTGCCAGATCTCCAATAACACCGCCGCCAAGTGCAATAACCAGCGTATGGCGGTCTGCACGGCAGCGCAGGGCCTCGGTTGTTAGCTGACTTAACCGATCCAGTGACTTTTCAGTTTCTCCAGCAGGGACTGTTAATAAATCCACGCGATAGTCTAAAAGTCCTTGCTTGAGTCGCTCGACGTAAAGCGCGGCTACCGCATGGTTTGTAATAATAAGAATGTGTTCAAGCTCTTTAAAATTAGTATGAAGGTACGCTCCTAAGTCTTCCAGTCGCGCTCCTAAAAAAACGGGATACGGTCTGTCTGCTGTCACTTCAATTCGTTGACACTCTAGAAAACTCATCATCCGTCATCCTTCCAAGCCTAGCAAGAATCTCATTCACCACTTCATTAATATCTTTCTGTGTCGTATCTACCGTAAAATCAGCCTGCGCGTAGCATTCTTGCCGCTTCAACCATAATTTTTCTATGGCCTCCTTGGTGCCCTTGAGAAGCGGTCGTTCATTTTTCTGTCCGACTCGGCTCAGAATCGTGTCCACCGTGGCATGAAGACCGACAATAAATCCATTCCTAGCCAAGGCTTGTAAGTTGGCAGGGTCAACCACAGTCCCTCCACCTGTTGCGATGACGATTTGTTCCTTCTGACTAAGTCTTGCGACCACAATTTTTTCTTCTGAACGAAAACGGGTCTCCCCATGTCGACGGAAAATTTCAGTGACACTTAAATTAGTCACTTCTCCAATCACCAAGTCTGTATCGACAAAATCCCAAGCGAGCGACTGCGCCAGGCGCTTACCCACTGAACTTTTGCCAGTTCCCATAAATCCAATGAGAACGATGTTTCGCATAGAGATCACCCTCTCAAAGTCCTAAACGCCTAAAGTGTTAAATACTCTTGATAAGTTTTCCACGCTGTTTGCAGTTCTATGAAACTATCTGCAGGAAATTTCTCAAGCACGGCTTCGGCGATCACCCAAGCCACGACATGCTCCAAAACCACCAAAGCAGCCGGCACAGCACAGACATCTGAACGTTCCACACTTGCCTTAACTACCTCTTTGGTGTCGAGATGCACCGTGTCTAAAGGTTGATATAACGTTGGGATTGGTTTCATAACTGCTTGAAGCACAATGGTTTCGCCATTACTCATTCCCCCTTCAATCCCGCCCGCATGGTTAGTAGCCCTGGCAAAGCCTTTCCCCTCACGATAAGTAATCGGATCATGAACCGACGAACCCAGACGTTCCCCTGCCTCAAATCCTAACCCAAACGAAACCCCTTTCATGGCTTGCACGGAAAGAATTGCTTGAGCAAGTTTTCCATCTAACTTGCGGTCCCACTGAACATGAGATCCAAGGCCTGCTGGAACATTATGAACTTGCACCTCTAAGAGTCCGCCCAAGGATTCACCACGTTCCCGAGCTACCAGGAGTCGTTCTCCCATCTTTTGTTCAGCATCTGGGTCACCTACGGACCACTCCGATTGTTTCACTCGCTGCCAATACTCTGAATCCTCAGACGTTACAGCATGCACACCGCCTACTGCTAGAACACGTCCTCTGATTTCCACCCCAAGGGCGGATAACCCTTGTCTAACAATGCTGCCAATAGCGACCCTCATGGCAGTCTCTCTAGCACTCGCTCTTTCGAGGATATTACGAACTTCAGTACGGTATTTAAGCGTTCCTGTCAAGTCTGCATGTCCCGGCCTTGGGGTCATCACCTTTCGACTCTCTAAGTCTGCCTTTTCGCTCCAGTCCATGATACTTGCCCAATTCTCCCAATCACGATTATTAATCTCCAAAGCAACCGGGGCGCCCGTGCTTAATCCTCCTCGAATTCCTGAAATGAAGTGAATCTCATCGAGTTCTATGGCCATTCGGCCTCCACGACCAGGCCCTTGTTGACGCTTTCTCAACACCTCATCAACACGATCTTTAGAAATCTTCATTCCAGACGGCAAGCCTTCTATGATACCGACTAATTTCTGACCATGTGATTCTCCCGCTGTTAAAAAACGCATTATTTCTCCTACCCCCATATACTTACTCTTCTCTAATGCGCATGCCCACTGGCGCAATAATGACGCTTTTCTGCTCACCTGAGGAGTTTGTTAAGACAATGGTTGTCCCAGCAGTTCGACCATTCGCAAGAAACTTAACCTTATTCGGTTGACCAACAAACTTGATCCCCTTCGATAAATTGATATCTTTTACCCTTGTTCCTTGACGAAAGATCTTATAATTATGATCCTCGCTCGAAGTGTAGAATAAGATCTCATACCAGTTATTCTCCGCCAAGGCAGCCTGACGGGTATCTCTAATTTCCTCTAGTAATTGGGTTGTCGCAAAAGCGAGTCGTTCCTTTTCCAAGTGAATGGGAAGCTTAATGAGGAGAACAAAACCCGCGCCGGACAGAAGAATCAGAACAAGCATGATTTCCAGAAGTGTAAATCCTCGTTCACGACTCCGCTTGTCACCCATGTCATCTTCCTCTTCCTGTTGCGGGCTTCACCCCTATACTTTGTTAAACATCTGCTTCAGGAGCTGCGCTTTCAAGCCGCGTTGCATGGCCTCGACAGGCGCTTGTCCCCCTAGCCAGAACTCCCACGAATAAGCCCCTTGATACAGAAGCATTCCTAATCCGTTCAACGTACGGCACCCCTGCTTTTTAGCGTCTTGCAGAAATACCGTCTCACTTGGATTAAAGATGATATCAACCACGAGCGCCCCATCAGAAATCCCTCGCATAGAAAATGGGAAGGGTTCACCGTGTAACCCAACTGACGTCGTCTGTACCAACAGATCGACCGTCTCCAGCCAATCCCCAGGAGCAAACTCCCCAGACGTAGCCCTTCCGCCCCACGTCTTAATCAACGCTACCAGCGCCGTCGCCTTTTCAGGGGTTCGATTCAGAATATGTACTTCCATGCCCTGTGCCGCAAGTGCTAAGGCAATCCCTTTAGCGGCCCCACCCGCCCCGAGCAGGACTGCTTTCTTACCCCTAAACCCGTTGATATCGCCTTGCACCGACCGAACAAACCCATCGCCATCGGTATTATGGCCAATGCGCAGCCCCTCATGTATTTTCACAGTGTTTACGGCCCCTGCACGCCTAGCTTGGTCAGTCAGTGTATCAAGAAAGGGAATAATCGTCTCTTTATGCGGTAGGGTTACGTTCCAACCCGAAAACCCCAAGGCACAAAGCCCTTCTACCGCCTCCCCCAAATGGCTAGGTACCACCTGAAAGCGTTCATACTCTGCGTCAATTCCCGAGGCTACATACCCTGCGTTGTGCATCCAAGGAGAAAGAGAGTGCTCTATTGGGTCCCCGATCACTGCATAATGTTGCTCCATTGTTAACATTCCTTTACGTCTTGGTACTTTGGCACTGACTCAAACAGAATTAATTATTACACTAATACTTTTGAATAGGGAAAAAGGAATGGCAGGCCATTCCTTTAAACATCGTTAATGCATCTTGTTGCTAATTGGTTTTACCGTCTCACAATGCTTCATCAGCCACACTAGTACTTTCTCCATTTTCCGCATCACGCGAGTTCCAATAAATTCATGATCATTGATTGGCAGGACCAATATCGTGTAGAGCCCAAGTCGATTTCCACCCAGTATATCAGTAAACAACTGATCTCCTATGACAGCCGTATCCTTATGCCCGGTCCCCAAAAGCTTCATTCCAGCTCGAAACGCTCGTCTTCTAGGTTTTGTCGCTCCGAAAACGAAAGGAATTCCTAAGCAATCCGCAACAGCTGCTACACGCTGACGCTTACTGTTGTTAGATACAACGCACGCACCAATCCCAGCGGCCTTGACTTCAGTAAACCAGGTTGCCACCTTAGGACCCACTTCGAGATCATTCCACGGGGTCATCGTATTATCCAAATCTATAATGAGCCCTTTGATCCCTTCCCGAGTCAGTTGTTCAACCGAGATAAGATCCAGTGAAGGCGCTTGAATTGTTGGTTGGAAATACTTAAACATTGAACCCTCCAAAGTACATAATTTTATTCAATTATACCTTAGAGGGTGCCGTTAGATCAAGTATTGAGGTTATTTTTTAGGATTTATCTTTTCCATTTCTTCCAATAACCTCTGTATTGCCTTCTTTTCAATGCGCGAAACATACGAGCGAGAAATCTCCAGAGCCTTGGCAATCTCCCTTTGTGTCCGTTTGGTACTGTTCATCAACCCATATCGCGACTCTAGTACCATCTTTTCTCTTTTGTTGAGTTTTTTGAGAAGTTCGAGCAGGGCTTTTTGTTCAGATTCATTTTCAACCTTTATGGAGATATCTTCCTCATTCGATCCAAGTACATCAATCAAAGAAATCTCATTGCCTTCTTTATCCATCCCTATCGGATCGTAAATTGAAACTTCTCCGCGAGATTTTTTTAGAGACCGTAAATGCATTAATATTTCGTTTTCAATACAACGTGCTGCATAGGTCGCCAACTTCGTCCCTTTATTGGGATCAAACGTGTTGATTCCTTTAATTAAACCAATTGTGCCGATGGAGATTAAGTCATCACCATCTTCCCCTGTTCCGTCAAATTTCTTAACACGGTGCACTCAAATGGAGTCTCCCTATTGATTTAATAATGGTAAATATTAGTTTAATAATGATAAATATATTATTAAACTAATAATATCACACTTGTCCCATACACTTCAAGAAGGTAAATCATAATTTGCGTCGTTGCCCGGGTGTATATGTGTGCTCCGTCTCCATTCCAAAGACCCCTTGGTATTGCAATCGAACTAGACCCGGTCTTATATTGACTGTTATTTGATCAACTAGCTGCCGAAATATAAATTGTCTGTCGTCAAATGATAGTTTTTTTTGATCGATAAGAAGCGGCCGTATCTGTGAAAAAATAGCCTCACGTTCATCATTGGTCATAGTTTTTTTGGGCGATTCTTGCTCATCTGCAAGTAAAACCTGTAACTGTTTATTTATAGTCTGTTCTTCTCTTTTAATCTTCTCTAACTTCCGCTCAACATCTTCTTTTGTATATAGCTCTTTCAGGTAAAGTTCAACAATCATTTCCTTATGCTTTTGCAGTTTTTTACGATCTCCATCTAATCGTTCGCGTTCTTTAGCAACATCAATTACGGTTGACTCATTCTCTCGGCCAATAAATTGTATGTTTTCTGGTTGCAGAAGTGCAGTCGTTAGGTCTTCCCAAATAAACGTATCCACGTATTCAGCACGCACGCTAGAACTGATGCATTTCTCAGTCTCATAATTCCGTGGAGCTAAATTTGGGCAACGGTAAACTCCCACTCTGTACGATTTTTCTCCATGACCCACGGTATAACTAGTATTTTGCAATACTCTTCCACAATCGGCACAATGAAGATACCCTCCCCTAGCTAAATATTCTAGTTTGGTATTCCGTTTAGAATTAATTGAATTCTTTACTTTTTGTATCTGCGCCTTCTGCCAGATTGAATCGTCCACCAACGCGGGCACAGCAATAATGATGTGCTCGCTCTCAGGCCTCTGCTTTTCGCGAATGGCGGGCCGCCCCCCCGCTGTTTTCTTGTTTGGTATCCGCACATGTTGCCTTCTATTATATATATATTTACCAATGTAAGTTTCATTTTTAATGATGTTCCGGATTGTGCTGGCATTCCAAGCCCCAAAACGCGCAGGTACTCCAGACTCAATAAGTTTGACTCCAATTTCCCGCATGGTTAATCCAGCTAAATACCAATTGAATATATTACGTACTAGTTCAGCTTCCGCGTCGTTAACTAGCAATGCCCCTTCTTTCCATATATATCCATATGGAGGCGTTCGCATCGGCATAATCTGTCCCTGTCTAGCTTTTGCCAATTTCCCACGCACTGTACGTTCACGAATCATTTCTTTCTCATATTCAGCGATAGCCCCTTGCACTTGGTACAATAAATTACCATCGGGTGTATCCCGATTATTATCAGATTTTGCAAAAAATAATTTAATATCATGTTGCTTAAATTCCTCCGACAAAAGTAATTGATAATGTAGGCTTCTTGATAAACGATCGGGCTTAAAACAAAACACTGCGTCTTTAATAATTCCTAATTCCATATCCTTACGCAAAGCGTTAAGGCCAGTGCGATCGAGATATGCACCACTACTATCGTCTACATACGTCTGTGATACGGTGTATCCCATTTCCACAGCTTTTTCCTGACATGCAACAGTTTGTGTATCCAAACTTGTACCATCTTCTGCTTGGCTCTCAGTGCTCACCCTGACATATATGGCGACTCCCATAATTCCACCTCACTTTATTTAACCTAGCCCCATGCCTTCCACTACCTAATTCGCCTCATTAGTTACGTTTCATATTTTGGTGTGGCGTACCATCATTACTTTTATTTAAGCTTGTCCAACTATACCCTTGCGGTTCAGTAGTAACTCGGACATATATAGCAATTGACATATTAATCACCCTTAGTTCATATTTTTCAGCCCGGCCTTTTGTTAAATCATTTACAGCCGGGCGAAGTAGTTAAGACTAATTTATATTTACGTCTATACCACTAAATCTATATTAACAATATTATAACTTATTTCCGAACATTTATCTTTATTCTCTGCTATTGGTGCTCCGATATATGTCGCGCGTTTCACCAGTAGCGAAAAAACTTCAGTGAGTCTTCTCTCACGTTCTATATCGTCCATATCGTCACCCCCTCTCTTACTATAATAAGGATCTATAAAAGATATCTATGCAGTACAGCTGGTCCACCGGGCCTGTCTACTTGGTCACAATCGAAACTCATCTGGTTTTTAATAGATCTCTCCTAGGAATATAGTGGGGAAAAGAAAAAAATAAAATAAAAAGGGGGGTATGTCTGCACAAATAAATGCACTAACATACCCCAGAGGAGTCTCTTACTTATTGATAATATAATGGGCATAGAAAAACAAATGTTTGAAGTGCCCTGTTTTTTGTCCCAGCAATCCCCAGACTGGGCCTATTGAATAAATGATAACTTTACATATCATTAACTAAAACTTTAACGTTATATATAATATCTTAAGTTTCGCACCCTCTAAATCGCTGCTTCTGTGATTTCCAGGTAGCCTAATGTGATTGTTGCCCTTTGATTATTAATGATTAACTAGCTTTTTCAAGGGTTTTTAGCTGATTAGTAAGAAAAGAATCCTCAAAT
>DASRMG010000050.1:0-12990 GCA_035648035.1 Desulfosporosinus sp.
TCGTTTTAGTACAGATAATGGCAGGCCGGCCTAGCCCCGGGGTACGATGAATATTACGGTGTGGCAGAGGTTCTTCGGTATATTTGAGTATGGAGGCCCAAAATAAAAAGCTAATGTATAATTTTAGCCCTGAGAAGATCCAGACCAGCCCTGCCATACATGGTACGTTTGATCATTTTTAGCCGATTGTTGTTACCTTCAAGAAAACCATTACTGTGGGACATTGGGGTCGTACCCCACAACGATTCGACAAAACGAGAAGCGAGTCATCCGCTTCGGTGGGGGCTCTCTTTGAGGTTATTCCTTACAGACCTTCTATTCAATTGTCCAACTTCCTCCGATGCATTTCAAATCATAATAAGCTGCATATTCTAAATTCGCACCGTATTTGAGTATTAGGGTAATTGTATCTCCGTCAACAAATTTTTTTGGGTTACTTCCTATTTGTATAAATTTAATTGTGAGCATATAGCCAGTAGTACCGTTTGGGGTAATATTCACGTTGTCCTTGATAAGTGAATGATTAGTAGCACCTGGAGATACTACAAAATCTTCTAGTTGAATAAGTTTATCAAAGGTAATTTCCACGTTTTCATCATCATTAGCACCTATAAGTTGTGTCACAGGATATTGTAATTCAGCAACATGCGCTTCTGGTGTCTTATATTTAACGCCCACTCCTCCTGCACTACCTGTAGCTTTTGAAGTGCCATCGGGTCTAATGATATTTAGCATTAGAATTTCAGATGTCACTTCAAACTGTTTACTGTCGTTACTATTCACACCTCTTAAATTATATTGCAATCTGTTCACAGGAGATCCTATGGGAGAAAATTCTAAAGGTATGGGTGCATCTGTGTTCAGTCGAAACCTTTCAATGGATTCTCTACGAAGCTTTACAACTGATTTTGTACTATAATCATAAAATATATAAGTATCATAAGGTGTAATATTTATATATATACCATTATCTTTTGTAAGTAAATAAGCAACGTGCGAGTCATCTAAGTCATGTGCCTGTAAAATATCCAAGTCGGTTGGATAACGCACGTCGTTAGTTAATGCTTCTATCGCAAATCGCACATCTGCTTGTAGATTAGATTGAGTGTTACCTCCTCTAAACGTTTTATTACCAAACGAGAATATTGAAAAGGCAGCTGTTATGACTATAGAAATTAGTGCTAACGCTAGTAGTAATTCTACTAAAGTAACTCCTTTTCCGTTTCTATTTATCTTTTTTATCAACTAAAATCACCTCCTAGGGTACAAGGCTACTCAATGTAACAGAACGGCCAGGTGGATATGTAACAGTGATTTTTATAAGTCTAAGACCACTAATATTGGCTGTTTCACTCACAGTGACATCTGGTATAGCTTCAATGGTACTCACGGCTTCACCATTGTAAATCTGATCCATGTACTTCTGCGCTTGATTATTCATGGCTTGTGTTTTACGACCCATAGAAAATATTGTAGAAAATCCATTTGTAAAAACAGTTAAGATCGGAATAGCTATGATGCCAAGAATAGCTAGGGAAAGAATAACTTCAATTAAAGTAAAGCCTCGTTTGTTATTCCTAAACGCATTCATTTAACACCTCAATCTTAAAATACTTGTAACAACAAAGATTGCTATGGCAAATAATAATACCGTCTTCAATTCTACTACTCATTATTCCATAGTGCTGTACCTGAACCCATGTTCATCCCTATCAGACCATCAAGAACCGCAACGATAGGATCACTATCTTGAATCTTGATAAGATCTCCTTGTGTCAATTCAATGGCTGCATTATGAAGATCAACGCCTTTGTTATCGTTAGCAGCTCCATTAAAATAGTAATATCCTTTATCTGTAACATTAAAAGCTGTAACATTACTAGCGTTTTTGATACCACCACCTAGTTTTACTACACCATATCTTCCTAACACATTAAATGATTGACTACGAGTTGCAGTCGAATTATTTATGAAAGCTCTATATCTATCTAAACTTTCAAAACCTACTGCATAAGCATTTGTTGCCGGTGTCGGTGAGACTGTTCCAGGTCCATAGTCTAACTCAACTGGCGACCTTCCTGGAGTACCTGTAGTGTTTGGAAAAAATGGATTGTAGGCATACGTTTTTTGTTCAAGTACCTCATCAGAGACAGTAAGATATATAGGATCGTTGGTACTGTTAAGTTTAACATCACCTAAAAAAAGCATTATTTCTGTATCAAAAGTTAAATTTATAGAATTGTTTATCTGACGAAGACTTCTTCCTTGATAATCTTTTACTGCCAAGATTGATGCTCGAAATTTTGAAGGATTACTTGACCCTTTAGCAGAATGAATATTATTCTTTGAATTTTTACTTTCCAACATTACAGCGTACCCAAGGTAAGATTCACTTAGATTAGTATCGGGATCAATACCTTTATCTAAGTTTATACCAGTCATCCACTGGCTTGATGGATTAGTATAACTATAGCCTGTGCCGAGTTCTTTTTTATACGTTACTGTCTGTGTGGAAGGTAGATGTCCAATAGTCGTTCCCAAAGAAGTTATTTTAATTTCACCTGAGTAAGTATCCTCACTAAATTGTATAGTATAAGTGCCAACATCGGGAATTGTATAGGGATTAACTACTGCAGCTTGTAATTGAGTAACTAATTGGCCTACAGTTTCATTAAAAATTGGAGGACCTGCCAATTTTTGTTGCATCATTATTATTCCACGATTAACACCCGAACGACCTAAATAATGGGCCTGAATTCTGTTATTTTGCCATGTAGCCTGTTTTGTATCGGCCATACTCACTTGTAATAGTGCTATTCCTAAAATTAATAAAACCATAGAAACCATAAGTACAAGAGGTAATGCAAAACCCTTACTATTTTTCACTAATTTCATTTCCAAACATATCCCACCTTCCAATGAAATCCTCTCATTTAAATTTTTATGTAGTTCTTTTTAAACCATTATCCGACAGACTGCTGCGATCCAGTGGGTTGTTTTTGTTGTGTAGAAGTTTTTGTCGAGTTTTCGTCCAGCATATCCACTCGCATAATCTGAACACTACGTTCCTTGACGCGGCTCACCTGTTTCTGCGTCATGCCCATCTTTTCAGCCACCTGCTGCTGAGTCATATCCCGATAGAAGAGCATATGAATAACTTTCTTCTGAACCTCCGATAATTTCTTCATGGCCTGATAGAGGGTTAACTTATCCTCAATGGGCAAATGGAAGGTCTCATACGCGGAGCTGTGGATCTTAGTGACATCGATTTCATCGAAGCTCACCATGCCCGCCTTCATGACTTCGCTCACACTCTCCTCTTTGATATTGAGGCTCTGAGCAATGTAAGCAACCGTTGGGACATCTCCATGGATCTTGGTATAGTCTTCGACCATTTTGTCCACCCTAGACTGGATCTCGATAATGCAACCCGGACGGTTGTAGGAGGCCTGCTTACGCACCAGATGCCTGATCTCTCCCATGATGGAATGTGACGCATAAGTAACAAAGCTGGCCCCTTTTCCAGGATCATAGCTTTTTAAAGCTTTCAGCATTCCCAGATTTCCCGACTGAAAAAGATCGTCTTCGGCACATCCCCCGCCGTATAGGCGTGCAAAATAGCGGATTAGGCCAGCGACTGATTCAATAACCTGTCGGAGGGAATCTTCATCCTGGTGTAGGTAATAATTATCAGCCATTGTGTTCAACGAGTAGGCGCTTTGACGGTCTTCCATTCTTATCACCTCGAAATCATGCTTTTACCATTTAAGAAATACTATCTTTGCAACCACTCCTTGGATCGTTAATTGAACAAATCTGTTTTTCCATAGCTACCCTGCATTGTCCAGATGTTAAAAGAATCTGCGCCGTTATCCACCTTTTCCAGAGCGTAGAAGGATAACGTGAAATTGGCGGTTACTTCTCCAATTTCCGATGTCCCCAGATCGATACTTTCGATAGCGACAGCCCGTTTCAGATTCTCTAGATCGGCAATTACCGCCCGAATTTGTTTGTAACTCCCCTTAACTTCCAGCGTAGCGGGCAGTCTAAGCAACGCGTCGGCCGGCACGGTTTTATCGGCGGAGTTTGGTGCTTTAGCAGCAGCGGTGACTGGCTTAGCTACCTCGCGAATCGCGTTCGGGTTGGCACTGTTGATTTTCTTGACCAAATCCTGTAGCGGATAGCTTGGTAGTTCAAAAGGTTTGTCTTGTATTTGTTGGGGAACTGCGCCTACCACTGGATCGGAGAAGGAGATCTTGTTTGCGGTGGCTCCACTTTCTTTTACAGCTTTTTCCAAGAGAAGGATATACCGATCCATATAGGGGTAGACCTTCGGGAAAAAGGGGCCAGTATTTATGTTCACCTTATCCAGAATCGTCGTATAAGCCAGAAGAAGCTGTGCTTCATTCTTCAGATCGGTAGTAGCGGCAACGACCTGAACGTCGACTTTTGCCTTTTCACTCTGTAATGTCACTATCTTGGCGCTCATGGGCTGGTAGAGAAAATAATAGCTACTCACAATGAGGGCAAAAACCCCAAACACGGCTAGGAGCTTCTTATCCCTTTCCGTTACTTTTAAGGTAATTGTAGGTAGGTTCATCTTCTTAATAAAGTTTAGATTCGGATTCATTGCGCAGCCACCTCCTTCAGATCACAGAGTATGTCGAAGAGATAGGTGCCCGCATCTTCATTTTGGCTTATAGAATTGACCTGCACTCGACTGAACAACCCACTGGCCTCCAGATTGTGAGTTAATTCTGCAGTCGTGGTCCAGATCGGTGCGGTGCCTTGAAGGGTAAGTTGGGTTTCTTTCAGAGAAAGGTCCTTTAATCTAACGGAGCTGGGAAAGGCTTTCTGTAATGTGTCTAGAAATTCGCTGCTTACCTTATCTGTGCTGGCGACCTTTTGTAAAACCTTCACGATCTCGATATCATACTTTTTCAAACTCGAGGTGGCTACTTTATTAGCCCGAATTTGAGAGAGTTTGGTATTGACCTCTGAAGAATTCAGGTAGTCGTTACCGGTTTGAATTCCGTTAGTGAGGTACAGGATTCGGAAGCCCAGAAACCCGTAGAACAGACCAACTACTAAAATCACACCTAAGACCGCGCCCCAGATTAATCTGGATTTTTTAGCTTGACCTTCCTTGAGCTTGACGAAACTAGAGAAAAAGTTTATGTCATTCATCGTTTCACCTGCTCTGTTAGCCGAATTAGTGCCCCTGCAGCATTGATAAAGAAACGGAGATCAGTTTGCTTGTCGCTTACCTCAATGTTATTGAGACTATTTAGCTTGTGAACCCCAAGGCTGAGACCCTCAGAAATATAGTCTGATAATCCGGCTAAAGAAGCGCCACCACCGACCAGATAGATGTCACTTAAGGTCTTGTCATCGCTACGACTCCAAAACTGGATCACCTTTCTCAATTCTTCCAGTAGTTCTCCATAGAGCGGTCGGACCATTGCCAGAACCTTATTATCCACCTCAATGCTAGTGTCCGATAGAAACTCTAGTTTTCTTCTGACAGCTTCCTCCTCGTTGAGTGAAAATAAATTTGCAAGAAGGTCATCGATCGATTTCCCACCGAATTTAACTGATCGAAAGAAAGCTAGATGACCCTGGGCGATGATATATATCATGGAACTGGAATATCCGATGTCCAGCAGGATAACATTCTTTTCTGCCAGACTTTCCTCATTAGTGACACTTTCCGGTGTGAAGAGTTTAGAGATCGCATTGGGATGGATATCCAAGGCGATTGGCTTTAGTTTAAGGTTTAAGAGCAGATTATAGTATCCGAAGGCGATTTCCCGGTTCATCACCGCTGCCCTGACCTTTACTTTCTTGACACCATTAACCTCGAGCTCCGAGAGCTGCCTGTACTCGACGAGATCGGTATCGGAAATTCCAAAGTATTGCCTGATCTCGTTATTAATCATCCCGTCGAGTTCCTTCGGATCCCCATTAGGGATTTCAAATTCGCGGATAATCAGACTATTAGTATTAATGGTAACTACCGCCTCTTTAGCAGACGCGCCACTCTTTGCAATGGCTTCCTGGACCACCACTGCGAGCGCTTCTTTGTTGGTGATGAGGCCGTCATCGATCGTTCCTCTCGGCAGCTCTACATTCGCGCTCTTGATAATTTTTATTATATTTCCCTTTACTTGGGCTTCAACAAAGTGAAGATTCGTATTCCCTATATCTAACGATAAAATAGTATCTGACAAGAGTGGTTTTCCTCCTTTACCTTTCAGTTAACTGTAGAAGAGAGCTCCATCATGGGCAGAGCAATCGCTATGACGATAAATCCAATCACGACTGCCATCACGACGATGAGCAACGGTTCAAAGATTGACAGTAATCTCGTGATCGCCACATCTGCTTCTTCATCATAATAATCCGAGGTCTTATCGAGTATCACTTCTAAGGAACCCGATTCTTCTCCAATGCTGATCATGGAATAAACCATGGCAGGGAATACGCCTATTTTCCGAAGCGCTTGGGAGAGACTTGATCCTTTACTCATATCTTCCTTGGCATGTAAAAGCCCGTCGCTCACAAACTTGTTTCCCAGAACCTTCGCAGTGATCTCCAAACACGTCAAAAGCGGAATCCCACTGCTCAGCAGTGTGGATAAGGTTCTGGCTAAACGAGCCGAAATAATCTTAATCATGGTAGACTTGAGCACGGGAATCCTCAGTATAAATCTGTCAAAGTTGAGTCGGCCTTCCTCTGTCTTCAAAGATGTCTTTCCGGCAAACACTAAAGTGACGATAATAAGCAACAAGATATACCAGTAGCTGGTGAGTGAATGACTGATTAAGAGCAGGATTTGAGTGAGTTGCGGCAGTTCTACTCCGCTGTCTGCAAACATCGTCACAAAGGTTGGGAGGACGAAGGTTAACATGATTCCGACGACGAGCACACACATGACACTCAAGATGGCAGGATAGGTTACGGCGGTGACAATCTTGGTATGCAACTTGCGTTCCTTTTCAAAATGCTCGGCCATTCTATTCATGACCCGTTCAAGCTTGCCGCTTGTTTCACCTGATTCCACCATATTAACCAAAATCTCTGGGAAAGTGTCCCCTTGCTTGCGCATCGCTTCAGACAGGAGATCGCCTTTTTGCACCATTTCATAGACCTTTAAGACGACTGCCTTAACCTGTTTACTTTCCGTCTGTTGATAGATTACGTCCAACACTTTAATGATGGTCACCCCCGCCATCAGAAGCACGTTGAACTGACGACAGAAGATCACAAGATCCTTCGCTTTCAGCTTTTTCGAGCTTGACTTGACGGTCTGGACAGCTTGGCGTTTTTCCGATACTTCGATGCAGAATAGCCCACGTTCTTTCAACAGACGATAAAAATTTTGCAGGTCGTCTGATTCCAGAACTCCGTTAGTTTTCTGCCCAGAAAAATCTTTGGCTGTATAACTATATAAAGACATAAAAAAAACATCCTTCTAAATAAAATAGAGATATTATACACTGGTAGCTGAAATATGTATACTCTACTATCGGCTACCATTACATTTTCCATTAATGAATATTCTACATAAAATACCATTATCCTTTCTACTCTTGAAAAAAGTTTCTAATTTTTGTATTTTTTATTATTTATTACCTTTGTAAGCTTACACAAAGCGAACGCGTAAACACGTTGCTTCCTTCTCGTTTTTAAAGTTGTTGGAAACATTCTTATTGAAATAATAAAAACCCGCCTTCCCGGTTGTGTTCGGGTGACGGATTTCTCAAAATTAGAAGTTCCTGCAGGACAGTAAAGAACCTAACCCTATTTTTGGGTTAGGTTCTTTACTGTCCTGTTCTCCAATTATCCTCAGATAAACTCGAGCTCAATCGGCATCTCCTCGATAATCGTCTTCAACTCGACCCAGCACTGCTTTGTCGTTTGAATCATCACTTCTCCCAGTACTTTATCGGTCGTGGTGACAACCCCAAGATGACCTAAGCCCTCCACCAATTTACAGAGCATTTGGATTTCTGAGCGGTCTATACGGGCTTTGATGATCATGTCACTATCAGAGTAGTCTTCACTCGTTTGCATTATATCCTTCATCGACTTATCTCCCCTTATTGATACCATAAATTATTTCTAACGAGTCACATAAATTCTATTTCAAACGGCATATTTTCTATGGCCTTCTTCAAATCTGGCCAGCAATCTTTCGTGGTTTGGATCATCACTTCTCCCAGCGCTTTGTTCGTTGTCGTAACAATACCGAGATAGTCTAATCCCTCGACGAGTTTATCTAACATTTGCATATCCACTCGATCTAGTCGCGCCATCACGACGACATCAGCATCCTCGTACCGAGAATTTTCTAGGGAGTCCTTGGTACTCACGACCTCAGGTTTTATTTTACCACCACTACCATTCATCCACGCTTCCCCTTACCTCAGATAATTTCGCCCTAGGCTTTCATTACTTCTTCTCACACTTTGCCCGCCGAAAGATGCTATACGGAAGAATCTCCTGGGGTACCGCCAGCCTGATCTTTTGCTGGGCATGACGAGCTGCTTCTATTGGCTCCCCTTTTGTGTCCCACATCTCCGTCACTTCGAAGGACCAAGAAATCCCCTGGGGCGTTAATACTTCCAGAAACTCTCCGCGCTTAAAGTAGTTCCGTTGCTCGATCCAGGCTGTGTTTTCCACAGCTTCACAGTTTGCTGCTTTCTCATCACTTAAAGTTACCCCGACAAAATCATAATCTCGAACGTAATGAGAGGACTCTAAGTTATGTGAACTCGCCCCTGGTTTGCCAAAGAGAAAGCCTGGGGAATAATCCCGGTGACTCACTTTATCCATTTCCTCAAGCCATAAAGGCAGCTTTTCCTGAAACGCCGCCTCCCCTTGATCCCACAGCGTATCGATGGCGTCACGATACACTTTAACCGTACTGGCAACATATTGAATACTTTTCATGCGACCTTCAATTTTAAAACTGTCAAGGTTGATTTCCTTCAATACGGGCAAATGGGGTAGCAGGCATAAGTCATGGGAGTTAAACACATACGTGCCTCGTTCATCTTCTTCAATAGGAAAGCTTTGCTCTGGCCGAGTTTCCTCGACCAGACTATATCCCCAACGACAAGGCTGACTACACTCTCCACGGTTAGCATCCCGACCGTTTAAATAGTTGCTCAGTAGACACCGTCCGGAATAGGACATGCACATGGCCCCATGAATGAAGATCTCAAGACCTCCCTCCACCTTAGAGCGCACTTCTCGTAGTTCCTCCAGGGTCAGCTCTCGAGCCAGGACGACCCGTTTTATCCCCTGTTTCAGCCAAAAGCGAACCGAATAAGAATTAGTGTTATTGGCTTGGGTGCTTAGATGAAGCGGTAGTGCCGGCGCAACTTCTTGAGCGAGCGCTATGACGCCTGGATCAGACACAATCGCCCCGTCCACACCCAGTCCTTCTAACTGCTTCAGATAAGCCGGCAGCGCCTCAAAATCCGGCTCGTGAGCAAAGATATTCACCGTGACATAAAGCTTCTTGCCTAACCCATGGGTCCAGCGAATTGCCTTCTCCATTTCCTCAGAACTGAAATTTCCCGCATAAGCCCGCAGGCCAAACGCCTGACCACCCATATAAACCGCATCTGCCCCGTAAGCCAGCGCGTATTTTAACTTTTCCCAATCTCCGGCAGGCGCTAATAATTCTGGTTTTCTCATAAGAATCCCCTAACGTTTACTTTTAAATATAATTCAAGAACTCATCGATATAGTTTATCATAAAGAAAGGAATTTTAATAAGTTATGGCGCTTCAATTTGCAGTAATCATCAAGGATGATGAAAAGTATGGCAAATCCCCTGCAAGCTATGGACAATAAGTGGTAGTATAAGAGTTATGACATACAAAGACGATGAGGAGGACACGACAGAATGACCGACCAAATATCTTATCAAGGCACTGAGGATTATATCGTTTCCAATGATCTCCGCAATAGTGTTAATATCTCCGTGGCGTTACAAAGACCCCTCTTAATTAAAGGAGAGCCGGGCACCGGCAAAACAGTCTTAGCGGAAAGCATTGCTCGTTCACTCGGTCTGCGCTTGATTATCTGGAATATTAAATCTACCACGAAGGCTCAAGATGGTCTTTATGTCTATGACACGGTTCAGCGCCTATATGACAGTCAATTTGGTGAGCAGAATGTTTCAAATATTAAACAATACATTAAGCTAGGCAAACTCGGCGAAGCCTTTGAATCAGATGATCGGGTTGTTTTGTTAATTGATGAAATTGATAAGGCTGACATTGAGTTTCCCAATGATTTGCTCTGGGAATTGGACGTCATGAACTTTTACATACCGGAAACTAAGGAAACCATTACAACAAAACATCGGCCTATTGTGATCATAACCAGCAACGCTGAAAAAGAACTTCCCGATGCATTTTTACGGCGTTGCATTTTTCATTACATTGACTTTCCCGACCAAGAAATGATGGAAGAGATTGTTCACGTCCATTTTCCTAAGTTGGAAACGAACTTACTCGCGGAAGCTCTAAAATCGTTCTATTGGTTGCGTAGCATTTCAGGTTTACAGAAAAAACCGAGCACCAGCGAACTGCTCGACTGGATACAAGCCTTGACCATCGGGGGCATCGAGCCCTCTAAGATTTCTCAAGAAATCCCTTTCTTAGGGGCGCTGTTAAAAAAGAATCAAGATTTCGAGGTCACTTTAAAGCAACTCCATGCGCGCGGGACAGAAAATCCGTCTCGGGCCAAACGTGGCTGGTAGGCTATGTATACAAACTTTTTCTATGCACTACGACGTGAGGGTGTCCCTGTTTCTATCACAGAATGGATGACCTTAATGGAGGCACTTTCGGTCGGATTAGCGGAATCAAGCCTGGTTGGGTTCTATTTCTTAGGAAGAGCTGTCTTAGTTAAAAGTGAAAGCCATTTTGATCAATACGATGTTGCGTTTCAAAAGTATTTTAAAGGGATAGAAACCCCTGAACAATTATTAGATCAAGTGGCTCAATGGCTGGAAAATCCTCTGCCCTTAAAAATGTTTTCTGAAGAAGAACGAAACGAGCTGTTAGATCACTTAGGGTTGCCTGATTGGGAGAGCTTAAAAGCAGCTTTGGAGGAACGTTTACGCAAACAAGATAGTCCCCATCATGGTGGAAACACTTGGGTTGGCACGGGCGGAACCTCGGCTTTCGGGCACTCAGGTTTTCATCCGGGTGGCATAAGAATCGGGGGGGAGTCTCACGGTAAATCCGCCGTCAAAGTCGCCAGCGAGCGCAATTATAAAAGCTATCGTAATGACAAGACCTTGGGTATTCGTCAGTTCGAAGTGGCCTTACGCCGTTTACGTCAATTCAGTACACGCCTTGAAGGCGTCAAAGATCAATTAGATTTAGACACTACGATTACTGAAACTTGTAAAAATGCTGGACGCTTAAAGTTGGTATGGACGAGACCCCGCAAAAACGCCGTCAAGGTGATCGTTTTGATGGATGTTGGTGGTTCGATGACGCCTTATACCAAGATCTGTAGCCAATTGTTCTCAGCGGTTCATAAGTCTTCCCATTTCAAAGATTTAAAGTTCTTTTACTTCCACAACTGCATCTATGATCTTCTGTATTCAGATGCAACCATTGATCCAAGAAAAGCACTTAAAACAGAGGATGTCCTACGATCCCTCAACTCAGACTACAAAGTGGTCATCATCGGGGATGCCGCCATGGCGCCCAGCGAACTCATGATGAGAGATGGTAACATCTATTGGGATCTCAACAACGCGGAACCTGGAATTACTTGGTTACAGCGTTTAGCTAGGAAGTTTCCGTATAATGTCTGGCTCAATCCTCTTCCAGAAAAGTATTGGGAACAAGTTCACGGCGCCCATACGCTGAGAATAGTGCGCGATATTTTCCCCATGTTTGAATTAACGGTAGAAGGGCTTGATCGGGCCATCAAGAAATTAATGGTTCGTAAATAAATTATCTACTTGATACTCGTCTACACAACAACCCTTGACGAATCTCTCCTGCTATAATACAATACAGAAAATCCATATTCAACAGACTATGATGAGAATTAGTAAGTCTTTGTGGAATGTCTTAGCGAGTCAGAGTCGGTGAAAGTCTGATACAATTTCCGTAGACCGAATGGATCTCAGAGTCGTAATCCGAACACGCTTCTAGCGTCAGTAGGTGATACCGGGGGTTTCCCGTTACAGAAACACGGATATCGAGAGGACGACTCTCCGCATCTGCTTATTCTTGCACGAGAATCGTATATCCTACTTCGTATCTAAGCTTGAAATATGGGCATTACTAACTAATCCCGTATGAAAAAGGTGGCATAATGGAAATTAACTTTCCGTCCTTATAAGAGGGCGGAAAGTTTTTTTATAGTTAATTTTAGAGTGGAGGATTTACACTATGAAAAAGGGTTACTTTGGTGAATATGGCGGAAGCTTTGTCCCACCGCAATTACAACAAGCGTTAGATCAATTAGAAGATACCTTCGAAATGTATAAAGACGATCCAGCGTTTAATCAGGAACTCGACTATTATCTTCGTCAATATGTTGGGCGACCAAACCCCCTATACTATGCAGAGAAGCTCTCTAAACAATTGGGGGGCGCGAAGATTTATCTAAAACGAGAAGATCTAAATCACACAGGTGCTCATAAGATCAACAATGTCCTAGGCCAAGCGTTACTGGCCAAACGCATGGGTGCCAAACGGGTGATTGCAGAAACTGGTGCTGGGCAACACGGCGTGGCGACAGCAACTGCCTGTGCGCTCTTTGATATGGAATGTATTATTTACATGGGAGAAGAAGACACAAAACGTCAATCCCTCAATGTCTTCCGCATGGAACTCTTAGGCGCCAAAGTAATCTGTGTGACGGCAGGTACACGCACCCTGAAGGATGCTGTGGACGCAGCTCTTGGAGATTTCGCAGTGAACTATGACACCACCTTTTATA
>DASRMG010000051.1:0-6065 GCA_035648035.1 Desulfosporosinus sp.
AAATGATCGGGTAATTTCTGGTGTAAGTGCATCAATGGCTTTCGAAGGATTAGAGCCAAGTACTCTGGCGAAGACAATTGGGAAACTATACCTCGAAGATAAAATTAGTAGTGCGGAGGCTATCGCGGGTATAAAAGCTAGCCACGCTTCTAAATTTGGAGGCTAAAATGAAAAGTGGCAGTGCTTACTCTTGTGTTTTACAGTAAGGACATTACACATATTTCAAAATATGACAACGGCCTTTATAATTTTTGCAAAAGCGGTTGTAAGAGAGAGAAGAATACCTTTTGATATTTCAGCGGACACAGATGACTTCTATAACCAATACAACCAAGACCGCATTAAAAAGGCTATGGCTGATATTAAAGCAGGTAAAGGGGTTGCTCACGAGTTGACACAGGTGAGTGATGAATAAGATATGGCACGATGAAGCATGGGGAAATTATCTTTATTGGCAGACACAAACCTGCTCATTTATTACGAAAGCACTCTCATGAATAAAATCTTTATAGTAACTGATTTAGCGGAAGCAACGTCTCTCATTCATATCAGCGCAGTCTCTCAATAGCATTGGGGTCCAGAGAACAATCTCTTCTAAGCGGTGGGAATCGTTTCAGGTTCCCAAACGCAGGGGGGAATTATTCTCACAATACGAAAGAAGCCCTGGAGACCTGTAATATCAGGCGCTTCAGGGCTTCTTAATGTATTACTCGCAGAATGCAAATCAATATTTATCTTGGCTATCTTTTAACAAATAGATGTGTTTCTATTTGGCGGAACATGCTCAAGGGATGTATTTTTTTGTCGTTCCGCATAGGTTCCAGGTTTACATTATCGCGCAAGTTTTCTGTTTTTATTGACGACGTATTTTGTAATATCTTGAATTATATCTTCACTGGTCATATGGCCTCTCAAGTATTTTCGACCGTACACGACAGAACGTCTTTTCATATTTAAACCTTCAACAGCAAGGCTTGTTTTTACGTTCGCAAGATATCGTTTGATATCTTTTTCAGGAATCATTAAAAAATCATCCTTTCAAAAAATCTTTTTCTAATAGCATATTATTCTCTATTCTAACTAAAAAAACCTTTGTCTCATTAAATACATTGTTTGCCATTCGCATCCCGTCCCACAAATACAGTCGCCTGGAAATGAACCGTTGGGGCGCTTTTTAATGCTGGCCAATTTTACCTCACCTCCGAAATATACCGTATTGCCTTACCTAAAATACTGACCGCTTTCATATCCTTTTTGGTATATATCTGATCAGGATTGTTTGGGTTCTCAGATCTTAAAATAACAGTCCCGTTCAGTTTATAAACCCGTTTCAGCGTCGCGTCTTGTCCCCCGATAAGGACGGCCGCTATCTCCCCATTCTCCACATCTTGTTGCCGACGTATAAAAACCAAGGATCCATCAAAAATGTAAGCTCCCATCATGCTGTCACCTTTGATCTGAAGGCAGAAGTCAACATCTTGGCTCTCTGGTACGTATTCAAAGCCTACAATATTTTCCTCAGAAAGTAGGGGAACACCGGCGGTAATAACACTTAGGATCGGTATGCGTTTTGCCGTTTCCTCAGATTCTGGGTACTTAGCAACGCCCTTTGTCCCCATGAGCCATCCCGGGCTAATTTTGTATCGCTCCGCCATAGCGTTCACCGTCGGAATTTTGGGAGCGTTTTCTCCTGTCGTGTACCGAGATATGGCAGACGGACTCAGATGTAAATATTCCGCTAAGCTGTAGGTAGTATCGTTGTTGTCACGCATTGATTCCAAAAGTCTTTTTCCAAAGAGGTCCTTATTGAAGTATTCGCTCATAAAAATTATCTCCTTCAGTAGCCTGTATAGTTGTTATTATATTTCTAAACGTGTATAAATGCAACATTAACATAACAAAAATAACAAATATTATTGCGAAACTCATTGACACTATTCGACAGGATGTTATAATAAAATTGTTGAGAAACTCATTAAGTGAAAAGGGGGGAACCGTAAAATGGCGAAACGCAGAAAATATTCGGAGCTTAATCTGTTGAAAGGCCGAATCAGAGAGAAAAATACTTCCTACCGAAAGCTGTCTGAAGGTATTGGAATTGCAGTAAACACGTTATCCGACAAGATTAATGGATTTTATGCTATGAGTATTCCCGAAGCTGAAGCAATTGCCTTGTTTCTGGAGATACCGCCCAAGGAGTTAGATAAATATTTTTTTAGCCCCATGTTGCAAAACTCAACAAAAAGCGCATAGCTTGCCTAAGCAAGTTGCTTATAGGAGGTGAAAATTCATCGAACAACGCCTATGCCCAGAATGTGACATGCCATCCTACTCTGCCAATCACGCTAATATCTGGATCTGTCCGTATTGTGGACAGCAGATTCCTGGCCAAGCTGCAGCTGGATCATAACGGGAGGTGGTAACATGCTCAGAAAAATCCTTGAATTAGACCTTGGCCCAATGACTGACTCCGAATTCCGTGAAGTGCTTGATCTCGCTGCTTCGGACATTAAAGCCAATCGTGTTGATTTCTGCAAGAAGACCAATCTCAGTGAGGTGGTTGAGATTGCAAAGCTATGTTTTAGGGCGCACCTGAGGGGGAAGGAGGTTAAGGCGCAAAGGGCTGGGCAAAAAAAGAGCCAGCAGTATTTAATGGATAATAATTCAGGAGCGTACAAAGTAACCGATCGCGTCCCGTGGTTCGTGGAGGCCAAGGAGCTCGGCGGAATCATCTTCATGCACGCCATGGCCGTGGGGGTTATTAACGCGCTGATCGACGATCCTTACCACACCACAAATGAAACGGTGCGAGAAATCCGGGCAACACTATGCGACTTAAAGAAAGTGTGGAGCGATGATTCCGTATCAGCTGGGTATAGACCTGAAAAAGCCCTCCGCGCCAACGGAGAGCCTAGAAATAAGACATCACTTAAAGTGTACCATGGTTTGGGAAAAACTACACGATCCAGCCTAAAGAAGGGAAAGGATTGTGGAGGATAGATGCAATTAACCTTTGAAGAATTCTACGAGGATGAAGATTATTGGGAGGATGAGGAAGAATGAGAATCTCAGTACTTGGGGTTGACAGTTACATGGCTCTAACGGAAAAAATTTATAATTTTGGTAAAATAAATATTATAACCGGTCGGATGGGATCTGGGAAAACCAGTATCATTGAGGCCATTGAAAAAGGCTTTAGTAACAAAAGCCAACGCGTTGAAGTGATTCGCCACGGCGAAGAAGCCGCGACGATCTTTATTAAAACAGATGATGGTCTGGAGATCGAGCGTAAAATCCGGAAGAATAAAGCGGATTACCTCAAAGTCCGAAAGGCTGGCGTCGCCGTTCCAAGCACGGAGAAATTTCTCAAACAATTTCTGAAGGGCGAACTCTTCAAGCCCTTGGAATTTTGCGCAAAATCTCCCGTCGAACAGGCCAAGATCATACTAAACCTGCTGGAGATCCCCTGGACCATGGAAGACATAGCCAACTGGTTTGGTGAGATACCCACCGAAATTGACTATGATGAGCATATCCTTCAAGTCCTTGGCCAGATTGTTAAAAATTACTTTAGCCAGCGCGAAGTAATTAATCGTGAAATCGTGGTCATCAAGGCTCAAGTGACGGGCTATAAAGATGAACTTCCCAAAAATTACGACGGGGAAGCATGGAGACTGAAAAAAGTCACTGAATATTATAAAGCGGTCTCTGACGCAGAGCTCCTTAATAAGCAAAGAGAGCAGGCCACGGCCATGATTGAAGGACTAGCCGGTCGCAAGGCTACGATTAAGGCTGAGGCTGAGACCCAAAAGCAAACCAAGCGCAACGAGATGAACCAAACGCGCCATGAAATTGAGGAATATCGGCAAGAGATTGGACACAAGATTGAGACCTTAAACAATACTATAGCCCAAACTGACCAAAAGCTGGAGCAGTCGGACGCTGCCTTTAACCTAGAACTTGAACGCAGCTATCTGAAGCTCAGGGATGAATACACCCTGAAAAAAGAACGAGCCAGGCAAGCCATTCAAGCGGGCGTGAAGGACCTGGAACAACAGGTTGCTAACTATGAGAAAACGATCTACGGCAATGATTTGGAGCTCACGTCCCTCGTGGGTACCGAAGAGAAGTCGCTGCTTAGTATTAGTGAAAAAGCGGACGAGCGGATCAAGACTGAAGAGGAAAAGTTAGAGAACTCCCGGAAACTCCTGGCTGAAACGGTGGGCGTAGACGTTGAGCCCTTAAGCCTGGCGGCCGCCCAAGTGGCGCACATGCAGAGTTTCCTGCGCGATTACGATTTGATGGCCAGTCTGATTCGGGAGAAGTTAGCACCGCGCGAAGAACTCGTCAAAGTCCTGACTGCTCGAATTGATCAAGGTCGCAAGATGCCCACGGAACTCCTTAAGACGGCAGCGCTCCCAATCCCCGGACTCTCCGTGGATGGTGAGGGGAAAATACGAATTGGGAAGACGCTCATTGATGGCCTGAGCGAAGGCGAGCAACTGGCGTTAGCCTTCAGAGTCGCGAAAGCCCAAGCCGGCGAGCTGAAATTAATCTGTTTAGATGGTTGGAACAAGATTAACCCCACGGAGCGGGCGTGGATTGAGAAGGAAATCAGTGAGGATGATTTTCAATATATCATCGTATCGACAGAAGACGGAGATCTGACCATGAACGTATCGGAAGGCATCGTCAAGGGGGACGTTCATGCTCAACTTGACGCAGGACAATTATCATAGTCTCCAAGCCAATCTAGACTATATGTCGCGCAGTCAGTATGTTGGTTTTGTTTATGAGTGTGAGGCCAAGGAGATCGCCAAGTTATCCGATGACTGGGTGGACGTGCCAACGACTGCCCAGGAGGTGGGTCGCTATGTGCACAGTTGGAGTGCCGGAACTCAAGATGAGTTTACGATGAATCATCGAAGCATGTTTACAAGAGCGCTAACTTTGAGAGCTGAATATCTCGTCGCGAACACGATGATTGACTGTCTCCAGGAAGATCCGTTCGTGATGTCTTATCTTGACGGAGAAAAGGAAAAGATCATGACGGCTGAAATGTACGGCACACCCTGGAAGATTATGATCAACGTCCACAGTCTGGTTCCCAGGCGCCTGGTTGACTTAAGAACGGCCAGGAGCATTATCACGAAAGTGTGGGATGAGGCCGCTAGGAGATATGTATCGTTTGTTGAGTTATATAAAACTCCACTACAGGTGGCAATCTATTCGGAGGTCGAGCGGCTTGCTATGGGAAGAGGCGCTGAGGACTGGTCGGAGTTTATCGTCGTTGCGGTAAGTAAGGAGAAGTATCCCGACAAAGCCGTGCTTAACATGACGAACCCGACGAGATTAGCGACAGAGCTGGCAGCCGTTCAAACGAATATGCCGAGACTTATCGCGCTCAAGGCTGGGCTAGCGGAGCCTATCCGCTGTGAGGTTTGTAATTATTGCCGGTCGACAAAAGTTCTGAACAAGGTCATCCAGTATTATTAAAGTTTGAACGTAACACTGTATACAAGGGGGGGTTCAAATGTCATGGATTGAATCAAATCAAGAACTCGCAAGACATCCCAAGTCGATAAAGGCAGCGAGGGCGTTAGGTGTTTCGGTACCAGCTGTCGTGGGTCACCTTCACTTTCTTTGGTGGTGGTGCCTTGAGTACGCTCAAGATGGAGACTTATCCAAGTTCGATGCTTCAGACATAGCTGATGCTGCTGGATGGGAAGGGGACTCAGCTGCATTCGTTACGGCCTTAATCATTTGTGGCCCAGGAGATTCTATCGGGTTCATTGAAGAAACAGACCTTGGCTTAGTAATCCATGACTGGATGAATTACGCCGGAAGGCTCATCGAAAAGCGACAGGCGAACACAAAACGGATGCAAAACGCACGTGCTAAACACGTGCGAAGCACAGACGAACCATGTGCGACGCACGTGCAGGGGCTACCGTACCCAACCGTACCTAACCCTACCGTACCATACATTACAGTACCTAACCTTAATATCATCGACGACGTCATCCCGCGCGAGCGCGAGGGTGAACTTGAGTCTGAGACAAGCG
>DASRMG010000052.1:0-3676 GCA_035648035.1 Desulfosporosinus sp.
GTTATTTAAAGTTATAGCGTTTATATTTATCTTTAATTTCATAATGATATCTAGCCTTTATGGTTGGGTAGCCTACTCTGTGATTGTGCCATCTTTAGCCGAAACTGGGATCACCGTTATGGATTTAATCTTCAAAAAGAACATTGATCCCGAAAAGGCCCAGGAAATTCAACAAAACATAGATGTAAGAAGTGCAAAGTTAGGTAATGACGCAGCGGACAAGGTTCTTAAAGGCTTAACAGCACTATTCGTGCCTTCTAAGGTTTCCAAAGTACCACAGGTTAAATATCCTACCCTAGATGAAAAAAAGATTAATGAGATACAAGCAAGAGCTTTACAAAAGGGGACAGAGGAAGGGCAGCAGACTATGCAGGCGGCAGAGAAGAAGTATGATGCTATAAGAAAACAAACATTGTCAACCCCATAATTTGTAAGTCAGACTAGTTACTGATCATAAGGTTATCCGACCCAAGTGTTTTTACACTCGGGTTTTTTCTATTGTAGGAGTGAGAGTGGCAACGGGAAAGAAACCCCGACTTGGGGATCGGAATGAAATATTACAAAGAAAGACTTAAACTATGTCGGGATTTGAGATGGAACAACTCAAGCCGAATTCCACCCGAAAACACGAAGGAACACCGAAAAAACCACGGAAGAAGAGAGTAAGTGACAAAGGCAGGATAAGGCGTCCTACGGACGGAAAACAAATTACTGGCAAAGCCAGCATTATCATGGTTTTAGATAGGTATGTCGGTTATACATTTGGGCTTAATTGTGTATGCCAAATATGATAAAACGTGCTTATAACCAACAGATGCCTAGGGAGATTAGGTATGTCAGTTGCCATTTAGGAGGTTTTTTATGCCGAGTGAGTTAAAAAGGGTATCAGTTAAATTTCATGAAAATCTTTATGATCAGCTCTTGAAAATATCAGAAAACAATGGAGAGAACTTATCCGAAACGATTAGAAAGTTAATGGTTAGAGGTCTAAATGAAAGGGTATACGAAAATAACACGGACCTCATAGCCCAGGTTATTAGGCAACAAATGGAAATTGTTATGAAACCCCATATTGAACGATTAGCAGCCCTTTCTAGTAAATCAGCCTAGTTCAAGAGTGGTCTGAAGCAGAAGTTGAATTACAGTCTAAAGATCGAAAAATACTTCAATACCAAGATGAAACTCATATTCCTAGAGTTGTAGAAGAAATTCTGAGTAATTGGGAATCACAGTCACAAGGTCGGGAATTTAATGCAATTTTAACCGTTGCTTATAAAAAACGTGTAATTGCTTACTATGATGAGTTTAAGAAACAGATAAATGAGCGTGGAGTTAAGTTAAATGTGGCAATGACATTTAGTTTTGGTAATGAAAATGATCCTTATAATGTGCCACCTGAAATCATCAAAGGTATGTTTAAAGATTATGCTGAATTTACAGGGATTGAATTTATTGCTGGAGATAAAAAACATGGTGAAGATGCGTATTTTGAGGATGTTGTAGAACGTGCTACTCGTGGAGGTAGTGGGAGGAATCAGAAAAATATTGATTTGGTAATTGTGGCCGACCAACTTTTAACTGGCTATGATTCAAAACGTCTTAATACGCTTTATGTTGATCGATCACTTGAACTTCAAGGATTAATTCAAGCTTATTCACGCACAAATCGTGTTTTTGGAAATACTAAAGAGTTTGGCACGATTGTCAATTTTCAGTATCCACGATTAACTGAAAAAGACGTGGATATAGCATTAAAGTTATACGGTAGTGGAGGCAAGAGCAGTAAAGCAATTGTGGATACTTATGTTACTGCAGTCCAAAAATTAGCGATAAAAATTGTTGAAATGATTCCAACATTACCAGATCCAACTGAGTGGGCAACAATCAAAGATAATAAAGACAAAGAAGAAGCCTTTATCCTCGCTTTTAAAGATGTAGCTGAACAGTTGAATTTAGTAGAACAATACTATGTGTTCAAGTGGGATGATATAGCTTTTGGGATTGATGAACATATGTGGTTGCAATATGTCGGTGCATATAAAAATCTGACGTATAAACCAGGTACTCCTCTACCGCCAACACCTATGAATCCACTTGTTGGGAAAACAAAATTAGCTGGTACTCAGGTGATTGATGCAGCACATATTTTAGGCTTGATTGGATCTAAAGTTAGTACTGTTGGTGGTATTCAAACAGTAGATAGTGAAACACTCCGTATTATTTATGAGCAAATTCAAGAATTAAGTAATATGGGTGATTATGAGCAAGCACAGTTATTAAAAGAATTTGTTGATACTGAACTAGTGCCAGGGAACTTATCAAGCAGTATGAATTTTGATGAATCTTTTGAGGGTTGGAAGAAAGCTAAGCAAGTGGCAGTGGTAGAAGGCTTTGCTGAAGAGTGGGGACTTGATACTGAATTACTTTTAAAATCTGTAGTAGCCTATTCAGCTTCACAACCTGATGTAGTTCCGTATATAGATGAACTAACTAAAAGTGTTGATTTTAACAGAGCAACAAACAAATCAGCAGACAATAGGTTAAAACATATTATGACATTAACTAGAGAACTACCTAAATGGATCATAGAAATTAAACAAAAATATGATTAAAACCTGGGAACCGGGGGACAGGGTTCAGAAGAACTTAAAAAACTTAGAGACTTATTGAATGGGATGGGGTTATGGAGGCATGTAAATGATTTTGAAAAAATTTATTGCTATATATTCACGAACTGAATTTCTGGGCAAGCAATCAAATTTGAAATTAAAGAAACAATCGGTGTCCTATCAGAATCAGCAAAAGGCTGGACTAAGGAATTGAGTCTTGTTAGTTGGAATGAAAAAGACCCAAAGTATGACATCCGAGAATGGTCACCTGATCATGCCAAGATGGGCAAGGGTGTTACATTGACAGCGGAGGAGTTAAAGAAGTTGAGGGATGCTTTAAGTAATATTAATCTATAGTCTCAGCTAGGTTGTTGTGGAAATTAGCCGAAGAAAGAGGATGAATATATGCTGACAGATAAAGAATTTGATGATGCTTTTACCGCAGTTGGCGGTAGATTTTTTGCCAATACATATGAATATATTGCAGATAATATGGATTTAGATTCAGCAGAGTTAATTAGTAAATTATATCCATTAGGTTACGATGCCAATAGAAGTGGTACAAGCACAAGAGTATCATCGTCTAAGAGATTAATAAGTGACAATTTGGGAATTCGTGCTTTAAGAAAAGTAGCATGCTCGAAAAGGATTAAACCGGATGCCATAAGTACAGCTAACAGAATACTGAAAGAGCGTTTTAATATATGAAAAGAGATATGGAATTAGTGCGTAATATCCTGTTGGCAATAGAGGAACAGTACATTGATGTTGCGTTATACGATCTTGAAGTCGAGGGATATAATTTTAAAACTATTGCTTATCATTGTAAAATTTTATACGACGCAGAATTGATTAATGATTATAAAGGACTATTTGCAGAAAACGAGTTGCAAAATTTTGGAGTAGGTTCACTTACATGGGAAGGACATGAATTCTTAGATAAAATCCGTGACGATACGGTTTGGGGAAAAACAAAAGAAACTATGAAAGATAAAGGAATCCCCTTTGGTCTTGATGCGGTTAAGCAGATATCATCAGCAATCGTGGGTGTGATGATACAGGCTGCA
>DASRMG010000053.1:0-14379 GCA_035648035.1 Desulfosporosinus sp.
GCTCAGGCTGAGCAATCTTATTCACGAGCGAATTTAGCCCATGTTCCAACGCCTCCGCTGTGATCGGAGAACTCGGCAATAGGTCGGATAAATCCACCGTCTCCTCGTTAACCATTCTGAGAGTTTCAATCGTAAGATCCAGTGTACCACGGTATTCAGCAGCGCTTGCTTTGATCCTAAATATATCCTTATCATGAAGCCATTCTAGGACTTGCGGATCATAGTTCCACATTTTCCCTTGAATCATTCCTGAACGATCCTGGCAAGTCAAGGAAAGATAGGCTCCAGGCTTTTGGCGAAAGGGAACCTCTTTCCAGTCATTAACCAAGACAATTCCTTCAAACCGCTGCCCAGCTTTACAATCTTTTATCATATATAAATTCATCCTTTCATTTTCAAAGCGCTAGTTATATCACTAGCTTAACATAGCGCACAGACATTTCCGTGGGGGGACTTGGGTGACACCTCGCTCGGCACTTACGTCGGTCCCTTCTCGCCATCCTTGGCTACAGGGACACTCGGCCATCCTTGGCTACAGGGACACTCGGCCATCCTTGGCTCAATGGCGGCAGCGCACGTCCTTGTGCGCTGCCCCTCGTTTGGGGTCGCTTTCACGGAAGTTTGCTAACCTGCTTACGTAAAGACGTCGCGCTTGTGTGACACTGCGTCCGGGGCTTGGGACGCGAAACACGGCGAGACCTTAAGTGACTCGAAGCCAACTCGACTTTAATACTTGCTTTTAGCCCAGGAGGGTCCGCGATCACACGGCGAGAAGCCTTTGCGGTCGTCGTAGCCAAACTTGGCTTTAACCCGCTTTCATTAGTAGGGCGGGAAACAGGAGTTTCCCGCCGGCCCTGAGGCAAGGATGTCGAATGGCCGGGCACCCTGGCTTCTTGCATCAAGGGTTAAAGCCCTAGTTTGTCACGACGATCGCATGGCTGAACAAGTGTCTCGCGGACCCTGCCCTTGCAACGTGGTCCTGATCTAGACTGACGCTTTGTAATTCCCCAACGTCTCCCGAACTCGCTGCAGAATCAATGTGCGCAACTCTAGCGGTTCCATAATCTCCGCAGCAGACCCAAACCCTAAAATCCACGTAATAAATTCATTAACCCCAATGATCTTATCCTGAAAGAGCAACGATCCATCTTCCAACTCGGTTAATTCACTACTCGTGCGGTGAGCGACATCTTTACGCACTTTCGACCAGGTTTGTGCTCGATTTAGGAAGCGCACCTTAACCCCAATGAGGTCTCCATATTCCATCCCCCAACGCGGTCCAAACCATGCCTTCAGTGAAAATCCTTCAGGGTACACAAATGATTCATTGGTTTCGTGCACCTCTTGGACGTTGTTCAAATGATACGTCTTGATGACATCCCGCTGCCGAGCGGCCAAATACCAATATCTTAAACGAGAATAGTAAACGATGCCTAGTGGGTCTACGGTAATGTTGCGGCCGTTAAACAAAATATTTAAACGCCTGTTATTCCTAATAGCGTTTTCTATAATTGGAAATGTTTTTCCCTCAATAGGCCTTAAAGGGGCAAGTTCTCCTTTAATGTAACGATAGGTTTCTTCCTCTCCCAAGTCAAAACCAGACAAGATCTTTTGCCTCAGTCCTTCTTTCACCGCCTCGTCCTCTTGCAAGAAATCAAGGGTTGCCAGAACCCCTACCGCCTCACGAACGTTCAGATGAACGGGTGTATAGCATTTTCGAGTTACCGTCATGAACCATTTAACGTCCGGTAGAAACAAGTCCTCTTCACTGTCATCATTTCCTTCATCGCGATCAGTGTAGACGGGAATCGTAGCTTCGCTGGAGGAAACCAACACTTTCAAATCCTGTTTCATGGTTCCCCATGGAACACCACACCCCTCCGCTAAAGCTCGTCCGCAGATCCCCTCAGGGTGGGCCTCAATTAAAGCCATAATTTTTTGCATCCGCTCAATTGAGTCCATCAGGTTCACCCCCATACATCTTGAGGAGTCGTGACAATTCTTCGGTAACCTTTGCACGCAGTGTTGGTGGCTCTAAGACCTCTGCCCCTGCTCCAAACCCACGTAGCCAAACCGACAATTCATCGAGTCCTTCCACCTGATCCTTCATCAAAATACCTTCATCATCTTCCGTCAAGGTACACGTGTCTCGTTTCGCTAGTTCCGCTTTGACGCGGTTCAAGGTTGAGTAATGGTCAAAAAAACGAATGCTGACTGGAACCGGACGTTGATCTCGATAAACGCCCCAAGCATACTTATACCAAGTTTTCAAATCAAAACCTTCTACAGGAGAAAATATCTCGGGCAGCCGAGTCACATCTAGGATACGATTCACCAAATATGTTTTTATCTTCTGATCCGCTTCATCCTGAGCAATCAGATACCAATTATCAAGGACCCAGTAATAGACCATCCCCAAAGGGTTGAGTCTGAGTTGTCGCGCAGGCTCCTTTTCTTTGCGGTAGAGGAGGTTCACTTTGCTTTTACTTCGAGCTGCTTCTTCAAGGTGAATACAACACTGACTGTGGTGTATATCCTGAATGGGCGTCCTCCCGTGCACAAACATCGTCTCGCGAGACGTGTCATTCTTTCCGCTCCACAACTTGAGTTTAGCTTCCAGGGATTTCATCTCTTCTGGAATAGGCGCCAGGGCACGAGCTACCTCTAACGCCTCAAAAAGAAGGGCCTTTTCCTGCTCTGCTAACTGAAGAGGGGGTAAGATGTGTTCCGTGCAAACCACATACTCTTCCCCTCTTCGTTTAATGAGGTTTTTCTTTTCTAAATCCTTCATAGCCCGCTCCAGCGTTTTACCACTGACCTCTTCTGCATCCCGTCGATTAAACCGCTTGCAAAGTACTGTGAGCGTTAATCCTTGAGGGGTAGACGTTAAAATCCGCAAGATTTCCATTTGCCTAAGCGTGGAGGCTTTAACTGGCATGACGCCATTCCAGCCACTCACCTGCAGATACAAGGTTCCTTGTTCATTACGCTGAAAATGAAAACCATTGTCCTTCATTTCCTCGAAATCTCTTTGGACCGTGATTTGGGTGACTCCAAGTATCTTAACCAAGCTGGAGTAGGTATGTATCCAAGGTTCTGTGGCAATGTGCTTGACCAGTTCACGCTGACGAGTTAACTTATCCAAACTTGTTACCCCCAACCTTAACGGTTCATCCTAACCCACACCGTTTTTCCTATCGCAAGTTCCTGACCCAAATCTTCTCTGAGTATAACATGTCTGCACACGGGTTGTAGGTCATCCAAGTCCAAACCCTTGATCAGGCATTTTGAACGAATACTCGATCCGTAGGTGGTTTCTTTCTTATAATGAATTTCCAAGGAAGCAAGCTGATGGTCATTGTAGATATTTTCAGGAACGACCTCAAGCATCCATTGAAGATAATTCGCATTATTGACATGCCCATTGGTATCAATATCACTCCGTCTGACCAAAAATTCCTGTTCACCCGTCCCTGCACCCTCTCCAATAGTGTCGAGTGGATCAAAGGGGTCTTCAATCGCTCGGAAAGGATCAAGTCCATAGGCCTCTCTAAACTCCGTGGGGATTCTACAGGGTCTCTTCGTGGTTATATTATAAAATATCCATAACGACGTGGCTCGGCCAATAATTTCTTCCGCAACGTCCCTAATCAGGAATTCTCTCGTTGCATAGAACCGTTCAAAGCTGGAGGGCCACGTTTCAAGGATGATTTTTTCCCCGAGTCTTGGATACCGATCCACCTGGAGATGCCAACGATTCAAGATCCAAGCCAGTCCTTCTGCTTTGATCTGAGCAACCCCATATCCCACGGACTCTGAATGAGCAATCGCGGCATCTTCTAAATAATAAAGCAGGATCATAGGCGCAGCTTGCTCTTCGGGATTGATTTCATGATAATGAACCACAAACTCCATTCTGAACTTCTGATTTCCCATAATTTTACCACCCCATTCAGTACTATGAACTATACACCACTGGCCTTCACGTCCGAACGGAAGTCTAGTGGCGAAACTGCGTTTCATATAATTGTTTATAAAGACCTTCTTTATTAATTAATTCTTCATGTTTCCCAAGTTCCACCACCATCCCATGATCAATAACGAGAATTTGATCAGAGGCAAGGATCGTTGACAGTCTGTGTGCAATGACAAAACTTGTCCGGTTGCTCAACAAGGGTACCATGGCCTTTTGTATATACTCCTCAGAGACAGAATCAAGAGAGGAAGTCGCTTCATCAAGAATAATAATTCTTGGGTTTTTTAAGATGACCCTTGCAATAGAAACTCGTTGCTTTTCCCCACCTGATAACTTAATCCCTCTATTACCTACCACTGTTTGATAGGTCTCCGGCAACGTCATAATAAAATCATGAATATAGGCAGCTTTACAAGCGTCGATGATCTCTTCTTTTGTGGCATCAATTTTTCCATATCTTAAGTTTTCTTCGAGGGTGTCGTTAAAAAGATACGGCTCTTGCATCACGATTCCAATCTGCTTACGTAGCGATTCCAAGGTGACAGCTCGGATATCCTGATCATCTATTTCTATGCTCCCACTGAAGACGTCGTATAAGCGGGGAATTAAATTTGTTATCGTGGTTTTTCCTGATCCACTAGGCCCGACCAGGGCCACCATCGTGCCTGGATCCACTGAAAAGCTGATGTCTTCTAGAACTTCAACGTCATGGTTATATGAAAAATTCACTTTATTAAAAGTTACTTTACCTTTAATAATCGCCAAATTAAGGGCATGAGGGTTATCTACAATGTCTTGTTTCTGATCAAAATACTCAAAGATCCTTGTGAATAAAGCCAAAGACCTTGTGACATCGATATGTATATTCGACAGTTGCGATACGGGAGAATAAAGTCTACCCAACAACGCGACAAAGGCAATGATGATTCCTATAGATATCTCGCCTTGAATAAATAAATAACCTCCATAAAAGTAAATTAGCATGGGTCCAATAGATATAAATGTAGTTATGGTCATCCTAAACCATCTACCTACAATTGACTCCCTGATTTGCAGGCTTGTAACCTCTTCATTAATTTGTTGAAACTTCTCATATTCATAGGTCTCTTTAGTAAATATTTTGGTAAGAATTGCTCCACTGATACTAAAGGTCTCTTGGATAATTTGATTAAGATCACTTATTTTTTCCTGACTCTTCGTGGCAATTTTCCATTTAATTTTACCCACTTTCCTCGTAGGAAAGATAAATGTTGGTAAAATGATCATCCCAACAAGGGCGAGTTTCCAGTTCATAGAGACTAAGACGATCGCGGTGGAGATCAAAACAAAGATACTGCTCAACGCATTCACGATCGTAGAGTTAAAGATATCTTGGATTCCGTCGATGTCACTCGTTAGTCTCGTAATAATCTCGCCTGGCTTGGCCGTAGAATAAAAGTTTAATGACATGCGTTGCAAATGTGCGTACATTTGATTCTTCATGGTCAACATGATGCGTTTGGAAATCCAAATACTCAAATAGGATTGAGCCACCAGTACAAGTCCTAAGATGATTGTGATTCCTATGGAAACGAGGATAAACAAACTTAAGAGCTTTAAATCCTTCTGCGGTAAAGCGATATCAATAATATTCTTGATGAGCATCGGTGGCACAAGCCCCAGAATAGAGGTCACTATAATACAGCCTATGACAAGAAGCATGCGCTTCCAATAGGGAATAAAATAGCTCAATATCCTTAAAAGCATTTTCTTAGTAACCTTGGGCATTTCTATGGTTTCATCTGCAAATCTCAATCTGCCGACGCCTTGTTTCATGGTATCAACTCCTATAACTCTACCCCTAATGGACTGTTAATAATTATACCATAATTCACGAATATCAGCTTTTCAGTAATATAAACAAGGCTTTCGGAATTTAACCCGAAGACGTTTTTTATATTACTGAAAAGCGCTATACCGTTGAAATAACTTATTCCTTAGAACCAAATTGTTCATAGTACCCAAAAGCGTATTTTTCTAGAAGTTAGCCATGAGGACGTTGGTTTTTTCTCTCTGATTGCACGGCAATAACCAAATAGCGCAAAACCAACGATTTAGACGACACCTATTTCAAAAAGAGACGTAACGAAAACTTTAGTTTCGTTACGCCCCCTTGATCTGTTCTACAGCTCGTGTTTGCTTAAGGAGCTACAACTCTGTTCATAATTAAGGTGACGGCAGTTTGTGCCATCAGTCGCCCATTAATTGAAGCCTTCGTCCCCATACTGATATTTGTCTTACCAAGTATATTTCCCTCAAAATGTGCACCGGTTCCAATTGCAACGGTTTCCGCTGCTTGCCAAATGATGTTCTTGGCTTGAACGCCACCCGTAAGGATTATGTTAGCGCCGGCAGCTTGGGTAACTCCTTTAGCTATTTGGAAAATGAAAACGTCGTTGGGTCCACCGTTGAGCGTAACATCCGAATTGATTAAAACAGCCGTACCCCACTTATAGACTCCGGGGGTCAAGGTTTGACCGCTCAGGTCTCCTGTATACAGTTCAGTATAATTGACAGCTCTTCCAGCGGCATCAGTATACGCGGTTTCCATGTCGCCTACAGCTGTTGTAAGCTTACTAGGAGTGGGAGACGTATAATCTGGAGCGTATACCTTTCCAGTAATTTGCGGAGAACTTGCAAATTCATTCGTTGCATCCTGTTTCAGAGAGAAACCAGTAATGGCCGTGGAATTAATGGGGCTAACGCCTATATTTCCAACAATAACAGAAGTCGGTACCGTAGAGATGCCTGATTTTTCCAAGATCGCATAATCACCCGCTGTACCAAGATTGACTGGAGCGGTCACGATCGGCGTAGCAGCAAATGCCGAACTCATTGAAAATAAGATCATGCCGACAATTAAAAAGGGTGACAGTAGCTTTTTAAAGAGTTTCTTATTCATGATTCTTTCTCCTCCTAATTTTGCGGTTCTTTTCTTTCCAAATCTAGAATATTTTTCTATGCTTATATTGTTATATGCGAAACTGAATCACTGTTTTAGGGGGGTTTTTAATCCAATTCTGTCAAAATAAGCTACTTATTGTAAAACAAGCAACAAAGCCTGCAATGTAGCCTTACTTTTCACGAGTAGTTTTCTTAAGCGCTTGATCATATAGACACATCATGAGGCAACCAGTAATATAAATTGACACACAAATTTATCTATGCTAATCTTTATATAATTAACTGAAAACTTTAAGAAACGAGTACACTTTCTACTTGTAAAAGAAAGTGTTTAAAAGGGAAGTCAGCTTAAATCTGACGCGGTCCCGCCACTGTGATAGCGAGTAGCCTTACAACATGTCACTGGATTAAGGCATATTCAAAAAATAACCAGTAAAAGTTACCGACGTTATTTTTTGAATGTGCCAAATTTGGGAAGACGTAAGCCTATGATGAACTAAAGCCAGGAAACCTGCTCGTTTTGAATTAAGGTATATGAAAGGAAATAACAAAACCGTGCAAGGGTTATTGTTTCTGAATGTACCTAACCTTGAGCACCCACGACGGATGGGTAGTAGGTAAGGATAACTATGTTTGTCGACATATTTACAACCTCCTGCTAGATGAGCAGGAGGTTTTTTGTTGACTAGTGTGAATAAGGAGTGGTATTCCAATGGCCCTCAGTAAGTTTAAGAAGATTAGTTTACTGATATGCTACGCTGTTACTGTAACTATTTTTTTCCCAAATGATGTGTATGCGATGCATATAATGGAAGGATTCTTGCCCTTTAACTGGGCTGCTTTCTGGTGGATGGCAATTATTCCGTTTGTCATCGCTGGGGTCCGTTCCATTAAGAGAACCGTCACGCTTCATCCTAGTTTAAAGATGTTGCTGGGGATGGCTGGAGCGTTTGCTTTTGTTTTGTCCGCCTTAAAAATTCCCTCAGTAACCGGGAGCAGCTCCCATCCAACGGGTGTGGGTCTAGGCACTATTCTTTTTGGTCCAACTGCTATGACGGTCTTAGGAATGATCGTCTTGATCTTCCAAGCTTTACTACTTGCCCATGGTGGAATAACGACCCTCGGAGCGAACACCTTCTCCATGGGAATTGTGGGCCCCTTTGTCTCCTATGGTATTTATAAGGGTACCAAGAAACTTGGCGCACCCCTATGGCTTTCAGTTTTCTTGGCTGCTACTTTGGGAGATCTCATGACCTACGTAACGACCGCCCTTCAGTTAGGCTTAGCTTTCCCCGCGGCAACAGGCGGCGTCATAGCTTCCTCGCTTAAATTCATGAGTATTTTCGCGTTCACTCAAATTCCTTTAGCCATCAGTGAAGGAATCCTTACCGTCATGGTGATCAACGTTCTTAGTTCTTACAGTCTAAAAGAGTTACAAATTTCATCTGTCTTTACTGGCAAAGAATTACCAACCAGCAAACGGAGGGTAAAACAATGAAACCCATTGCCAAGAATGGACTATTACTGATCGTCGTCGCTGTCCTAGCCTTTGCTCCTCTATTCATGACACGCGATGCTCAATTCGCAGGAGCAGATGATCAAGCACAACAAGCGATTGGCACGCTTAATCCCAATTATAAGCCTTGGTTTAAACCCTTTTGGGAACCACCTAGCGCAGAAGTTGAATCGTTCTTGTTTGCGTTACAGGCAGCCCTTGGCAGTGGCTTCGTCTTTTATTATTTAGGCTATTCCAAGGGTAAACACAGTGCAGCTAAGAAGGATCAGCCATGATCAATATTGATTCTTACGCCTATAGCAATCATTTAAAAAAGATTCACCCAGGTGAAAAGTCTTTTTTTGCGATGAGTACCATGGCAGTGTGTCTAACCTCTCCTACCGTCATCACGCCACTCATCGTCTTAGCGATCATGGCTGGCGTAACCATCTTCAAAGCGGGCATCCCCGCTCGGTTTTTTCTCAAGTTGATGCTTGTTCCTCTTTCTTTTCTCCTTTTAAGCGTCTTAACGATTGCTTTTTCAATCTCAACCAACTCTTTCGGATTTTGGCTGGCTCAAACCATCAACGGTTTCACCATTGGGATTCGCTACCCAGACCTAATCATAGCGTCAGAACTCTTCTTAAGATCTTTGGGCGCTGTTTCCTGCCTATATTTCTTAGCCCTTACGACACCCATGACTGAAATTATCACAGTACTCCACAAGTTGAAAGTTCCCATTATTATTACGGAATTAATGGTCCTAATATATAGGTTTATTTTTGTTTTCATGGAGACAGCCTTAACGATTCGTCGTGCTCAGCTTTCTCGTTCAGGCTATGTCTCAATGAAAAGCTCTTTTCGTTCGATGAGTCTACTGTTCTCCGCTCTATTAGGCAAAGTCTTTGTGAAGTCCCAAGAACTTTACAATGCTATGGCAGCCCGTTGTTACACAGGAGAAATTAAAATGTTAACTAAGAAGTATCCTGTGAACCCCAGAAATTATCTTCTAATAACAGCACTTGCACTTGTTTTAATCGTGATTAATTTACTTGGGAGGCGATAAGTTTGCCGGACGTTATACTTGAAGCAGTTCATTTAGACTATTCGTATCCTGATGGCACAAAGGCCTTGCGAGATATAAATTTAAAGATCAAAAGAGGAGAAAAGCTTACTATTTTGGGCTCAAATGGAGCTGGAAAATCTACCTTATTTATGCAATTCAACGGACTTTATCGTCCAAATTCAGGGACAATCAAGTATCGAGGACAAGATATTTCATATAAAAATAAGGCTCTGATAGAATTACGCAAAAAAGTTGGGATCGTCTTTCAAGATCCTGATAGTCAGCTATTTTCCTCGAGTGTTTATCAGGATATTTCATTTGGTCCCCTTAATCTTGGACTTTCAGAACAAGAAGTGGAAGTCAGAGTAGAACAAGCCTTGATTGATACTGAAACCACAGACCTTGAGGACAAACCTACGCACTTATTAAGTTACGGACAGAAAAAAAGAGTTTCTATCGCAGGCGTTCTGGCAATGGAACCCGAAGTAATAATTTTTGATGAACCAACAGCAGGACTCGATCCTCGTCACGCTCGAGAGTTTATGCAGCTGTTAAAGAATTTGAGTGATGAAGGTAAAACCATCATCATTTCCACTCATGATGTGGATTTAGCTTATTCCTGGTCAGATCGTTTAATCATAATGTCTAGCGGCGAAATTATTGCCCAAGGAAAACCGGGCGAACTATTTCTACAACCTGACCTAATTAAACGGGCAGATTTGGCGCTTCCTTCGCTGTTAGAAATGTACTGTGGGTTGGTGGAGAAAGGATGGTTACCGCCTTCGACTCCTTTGCCTAAAACCAGAGCAGAATTGCTTTTAAGCCTTCCCCAATGAATCAGCGCTTCTATAGCAGCCTTGTACTCCAGTTTCATCATTAGGATTCCCCACGTAATAGCGTTGGTGCCTTTGAAGATTATTCTCTAGCGCTAAATATTTTACCTATATTAAAGCATTTAGCGCTATAAGTGTGCGAAACGTTTATACAAACAGTAAGCTCCCCTTGTCCAATTGGACAAGGGGAGCTTACTGACATATTTTAAGATGAGGTTTACGGTTTAAATGTTATTTGACCAAACCTATTTTGCAATTATGACAATACCCATAGATCTCGAGTTTATGTCCTGTCACTTCGAAATCCATCTTCTTTTTCAAAATCTCTTGAAGTTCTTCCATAGGACAGTCTTCGATGGAAATCACCTTGTGGCAGCCCACGCAAAAAAGGTGATGTTTATGCTCATGATGGTTCAGTTCATACCGTGCTTTGGCATCATCCATCGTTGACTTTATCACCAGATTTTTAGAAACGAAGGTATCTAAAGTCCTATAAACGGTGGACAAATTTATAGTGGCAGTCTTCTCCTTAAGCGATATGTAGAGTTCCTCTGCAGTCATTGGATGTTCCACCTGTTCCAGGAGAAGTAGAATAGAATTCCTGTGCCTAGTACTTTTCATGCCTTCTCGTTTTAGGATGTCCGTATAGTTCGTATTTTCTTCCAACAAGATCATTCCTTAACTCTTAATAATTTAGTACTTATTATGTTCATTTTAATCTATTTGAAGTTATTAGCAATGGTTAACGCTAAATCCAATCGAGGCAGGAACTAATTCTCTTAACTACCACGCCCATTTTTACCATATCCACATGTTTAAGAAGGAAAGTAATGGTTTACAATCATAGATAATAGAGTATAATCATATTATAGTGCAAATGCAAAGCATTTGCATACATTGAAACGGGGTAGTTTTATGAAACCAAAAAAAATTGCACTTCTTTGCCTAGGATTATTAGGCTTATTAGTCGTTGGTGGGTGCGGCGTCAACAACGAATCTAAATCCTCATTAAGCCCCACTAATAACTCAAATCCAACCATGACCATCGCCGCTTCCTTCTATCCAATGTATATCATGGCTTTGAACGTTGCTAAGGATATCCCGAACGTCAACGTGATCGATATGACGAAACCCACGGCCGGATGCCTCCATGATTATTCTGCAACGCCCGCAGACCTCAAAACGCTTGAGGGAGCAGAAATATTCATCATCAACGGGGCAGGCATGGAATCCTTCATGTCTAAGATTACAACCCAAATGCCAGATCTAAAAATAGTTGAGGCCAGTAAAGGCATTGAACTCATTCAGGGAACTGGAGATACCGGCGATAATGCTCATGTATGGGTCAGTATTTCTAATGCTATCACGCAAGTCCAAACAATTGGAGATCAACTGGCCTTGTTAGATCCCAATAATGCGCCAAAATATAAAGAAAACACTAAGGTATACATCAACAAACTCAAAGCAGAAAAAGATAAAATGCATCTAGCGTTAGATGGTCTAAAAAATCATGATATCGTGACCTTCCATGAGGCATTTCCCTATTTCGCGAAAGAATTTAGTTTAAATATTGTTGCAGTCATTGAACGCGAACCAGGCTCACAGCCCAGTGCTAGAGAATTGGCAGAAACCATTGACCAAGTAAACAGTCTGAAGATCAAGGCTCTTTTCGCAGAACCACAGTATTCTGCCAAAGCGGCAGAGACCATTGCCAAAGAAACGGGTGCTAAAGTTTATACACTTGACCCAGGTGTCACTGGGGCAATGGAAGCAGATGCGTATATTAATATTATGGATAGTAATCTTAAAACATTACAAGAGGCGTTAAAATGACCATGAATCTAAACATGATACAACACAATTGTACCCATACTTCAGAAGGCACCTCCTGTAAGTGCGGACTATGCTGCACCACAATTACAAACTTTGGGGTTACACGAGGCGGGACAGAAATATTGCGAAATGTTAACCTCCACATACACTGCGGCGATTTGACGGCGATTATTGGTCCGAACGGCGCCGGAAAAAGCACGTTGATTAAGGCCATCTTAGGTGAAATTCCTCATTCAGGAGAACTTCAGTTTCTTGATGCTAAAGACCAAGGAACCACGAAACCATCGATGGGTTATGTCCCACAAAAGCTTGATTTGGATTCAAGTTCACCCACCAGTGTCCTTGACTTATTCGCAGCTACCCACACTAGGATGCCGATCTGGTTCACTTATCCTAGAAAAATACGCGAACGGGTTAGAGAAACTCTAGCCCGTACTAAAGTAGAACACTTAATCAATCAACGTTTAGGAGCCTTATCGGGAGGGGAGTTACAAAGAGTTTTACTCGCCCTCGCCCTTGATCCTATCCCTCACCTCTTACTTCTAGATGAACCCGTATCAGGCATTGACCAAAGAGGTTTGGACTTATTTTATAAGACAGTTTCGACACTTCGACAGGACTACGACTTATCCATTATCTTGGTTTCACACGATTTAAATTTGGTCGCTGAGTATGCGGATCGTGTCGCGTTTATCAATAATAACACCATCGAATGTACTGGTACGCCACAAGAAGTATTCAGTAATGAGAGGATCATTAAAACCTTCGGTTTAGATTGGTCACAACGTTATCAAAGTAACGAGAAGGACAAGGTGGATCATGCACACATGGTATAGTCTCATGAATTTATTGTTGCCTTTCGGCTGGTTACAGCATGATTTCATGAAAAATGCTCTTCTAGGAATTTTATTGGTAACGCCCATTTTCGGCTTGTTAGGTACCATGATTGTCAACAACAAAATGGCTTTTTTTTCTGATTCATTGGGCCATTCTGCCCTAACAGGAATTGCCATTGGGGTTATATTAGGCATTGACAATCCTATCTGGTCAATGCTCTTCTTTTCAGTGTTGATTACCATCGCCATTCTTGTTGTTAAAGAGGTAAATACGGCATCAACAGATACAATCATTGGGGTGTTCTCTTCGACTGCAATGGCGCTTGGAATCGTCATACTTTCGCGCAACGGAGGCTTCACCAAATACTCAGTTTACCTGATTGGTGATTTGTTGAGCATTAATCCTACAGATTTGTTGACCTTGAGTATTGTCTTTATTCTAGTGATCACTTTATGGAGCGTGATCTTTAATCGACTTTTCCTGGCAAGTATGAATCCTTCTCTGGCACGGAGCAGAGGGATCAATGTTCGACTGTATGAATATTTATTCACCATGACTATGGCCGTAATCGTGACAATTTCTATTCAATGGGTTGGCATACTCATCATTAGTTCCCTCTTGATTTTGCCAGCTGCTGCATCGAGAAATATTGCTAAAAACATGCGTCAATACCATGTCTACTCAGTTTTAATTGCCCTCATTTCCGGAATATCTGGGTTGATCTTATCCTATTTCTGGGGAACTGCCACTGGGGCAACGATCGTACTGATCTCATCAGCATTTTTCGCAGTGACTTTTGTGCTTAAGTTAAGAGGTCGCTGAAAATCAGTTCAATACCCCTAGTCTGGCTATACGTAAAACGATACAAAAAACGCTCACTTTAATTAACATTATTGCGAGCGTTTTTTACATGCTTTTATATACTAGGGATAGATCTTGATAAAAAGCATAAACTACAACACATAATGAGTTCTCCAAAACACTCACCCAAGGAGGCCTTCGATGAATCACGCGGGTAGCAAAAATCCTTCCGTCGCCGTCCATCCTAAACTGCGACGCATCCTGCTTTCCAGACCAACTCAAGAATCACTGAGCGCTATTATCAAATACCAGCTCTTTGATAAACCAAACCGACCTCTTGAAGATGACATCTTAAGCTTATTACATTATTGGGAGCTACAGGCCTGTGCAGGCAACGAGGTACTAGCGGCTTTGATTGAGTACATGATACAACACTCACCACGCTTACTCAAGAAGGCTCTTTTCGTAAATATTGTGGGTAAATTTGAGCAATAAAAAGTACCTAATTATGGTAGTCTTAGATGCCCTATTAGTATAGTTCCATTGTCTCTTTGTAAGAATGGATGTTACACATAATAAAAAAGGTGAATCAACT
>DASRMG010000054.1:0-9901 GCA_035648035.1 Desulfosporosinus sp.
AGTTGATTCACCTTTTTTATTATGTGTAACATCCATTCTTACAAAGAGACAATGGAACTATACTAATAGGGCATCTAAGACTACCATAATTAGGTACTTTTTATTGCTCAAATTTACCCACAATATTTACGAAAAGAGCCTAGTTTATTGACGTTCAGGATGGGATCAGAGCCGGAAAACCCGCCCATAGCCATCACTGCCTTGCCAGTTTTAATAATGTAGGCTTCAGCTGTGCCGGCATCAGTCGTGGCAAACAGGTATTTCTCGCCTGTATTATTGTTCGTTACGTATGCCAGCAACTTTGTATCAACACTATCCTTTAATTGACCTATGGCTCGAGTCTGTGGCTGTTTCACGGTTTGATCTTGCGTCTGGTCTTGGGTCGGGTCCTGCGTCTGGCCTGGCATTCCGTTAGGCATTCCGCTATTCCCTGATGATTTAAGTTGCGGTCCCGCTTCCGGCAACATGCTGTTTCCCCCATAGAGGAGCGGTGTTGCTGCCCAATAAAGTGGAGCAGCGAGTAGCGTCAGAAGCCCTCCCAAGGCTGCTGCCCTTATGGTCGACGTTCGTGTGATAGATGGCAGGCACAGGAGAAGAGAAACCCCAATTCCTAAGGCCCCAACAGCAATAAGCAAACCTAATCCAATCTGCGTCTTATAAGGCAACAGTACATAGATTTCAAAGGCCGTCGTCCCTAAAAGTCCAACAGGCAGTAACCACCTCTTCCACCCTTCGTGGTTAATGTTAAAGTTATAGAGTTCTACCCATCCTGCGCCTGTCAGAGCCGCAATGGCAGGCGCCAACATAATGAGATAATACTGATGGAAAAAACCAGCTACACTAAAGAACCCCATTACTGGTAACAACCAAGCGAGCCAAAAAAAACTTTCCTTTTGCTTATCCGTTAATGGCTGTTTTCTACGAATTCCGCTCAGCAAGCCGATAGCCCCCAATAAGACAAATGGAAGCAGCCAACTGATTTGTGCAGACAACTGGGATTGGAATAAACGGAGCGGTCCAGCTGTTCCAGTGTTGAACATTCCACCACCAGCCGGCCCCATTCCACCCCCTGGAATTTGCCCTGGAATACCATTCTGGCCAGGCTCAAAGCCCTCCGGCATTTGCTGTGGAGACGGCATTTCAGCACCGGCTCCAGCTCGGTTGCCGCCGCCCATTCCTCCCTGTCCTGTTAAGCGGGCAAGACCGTTATAACCGAAGGCCAGCTCCAGAACCGAATTCGTCTGACTACCTCCGACGTAGGGCCGGTTTTCCTTCGGAATACTGTCCACGATAAGAGGCCAGGATAACGATACAATCAGCAAGGCTGCCGTGGAGGCGGTCAGTATTGCAAGTTTCTTTTTCCAAGGAACTTTGAAAGCTAGTAAATAGAAAAGATAGAAGGCGGGAAGTACCATATACGCTTGGAGCATTTTGATATTGAAACCTACTCCGATCATTGCAAAAGCTGCGATGGACCAACTCCATTTTTGCGTTTTAACAGCCTTAAATAACAACCACGTTGCCCCTAGAAGTGTAAAAACCAATAAACTATCAATGTTATTAGTACGGCTTACGGCTGCTGCAATAGGTGTACAGGCAGCCACTAATGCCGCGAGCCTGGCTGCTGTTTTACCAAAGGATGGTTTTACAAGTATGTAAATCAGCAATACAGAGCCCACTCCCGCTAGAGCCTGTGGCAAAATAACGCTCCAACCGTGTACGCCGAACACAGCAGCGAAAAGCGTCTGGATCCAGAACGCGACTGGTGGCTTATCCACACTTACAAATCCCCCTGGATCAAAAGAAGCAAAGAAGAAATTGTGAAAACTTTGCAGCATACTAGTGATAGCAGCGGTGTAATAAGCATTGGCGGATTGATCGTTCCAGATACCGTAAATATTTAAAATAGCGGCTAGTAGGACAATTCCAATAAGTAATGGGTCAATACGTTTACCTCTTAATAGTTTCATCGTTTTGCTAACTCCTTTACGAATCATTTCGAAAACTCACTTTGTCATATTTTCTATGATTCTCTCTGTAATATAACTCACGTTCCTGAAGCACGCCTAAATGCCACCTGAAAGTTTGCTGAAAAATTACTATTAAAATATTAAAAAGGGCTCTAATCGCCATAAAGTCTGCGATAAAGCCCTTTTTACGTTATACCAACGTTCACTTGCTTTGCCATATATTAATAACTAAATTTTTTCAGGGGCTGAGAGGCATACAAAAAACGTGCTTCCTTCTCCTTCAATACTTTTAACCCGTATCGTACCCCCATGGAGCTCGACAATGGATTTTGTAATAGATAAGCCCAATCCAGCCGCGCCATATTTCCGGGTCCTGGAAGGATCACTTCGATAAAAGCGATCGAACAGATAGGGTAAATGTTCCTCCGGTATGCCAGAACCGTTATCTCTCACGGTCAGCTCAATACCATTGTCCACCTTATTCAGAACAAGTTGGATATCTCCCTTTTCGGGATCCGTATACTGTACCGCGTTATGAAAAAGATTCAAGATCACTTGTTTCATTTTGTCCTTATCAAATCGACATCTCAAATCCGGAGTTAATCGCAGACTGACTTTTCGGTTTCCCGCCAATAATTTCATCTGCGGCATCATCTCCTTAATGATTCCGTCCAATTCTCCTTCGCTTAGTTGAATCATGGGGGAGCGGTCTAACTTGGCGAGTAAAAGGAGATCCTGAATCAACTTTTTCATGCGCTCCGATTCGGTATACATGCATTTTAGGGATCTGTGCAACTTATCCGGTTGATTCATAGCACCACGAAGTAGGACCTCTATAAAACCGTGAATAGAGGTCAAGGGAGTACGAAGCTCCTGAGAGGCGTCAGCGACAAAACGGCGCATTTGATCTTTTGACTCTTTTTCCGCTTCAAAAGACGATTCCAACCTCTCGAGCATTCCATTAAAAGAGACTGCTAGTCGGTCAATTTCCATTTGACCCTGTTTAACAGGTAACCGTTCGGCAAGATTTCCGACGTCGATTAGTTCCACTGTATCCACCATGTTCGACAAAGGGACCAGCGTTTTTCTCAGCACGGGAATAAATGCCAACATGCCACCGATTAGAGCGAGCAATGAGAGCGACAGAAATATGAATAGTTGTTGAATCAATGTATCCTTCAAAGGCTTAGTACTTATGCTAACTTGGATCATTTCAACCGAATCGCCTCTCGTCATAATTGGCTGAAGAATGATCAATTGCTCGCCTACAGTTTGATTCAATACTTTGTAAGTTAATTTATGGTTGGAATGCAGGGCGTCTTGATAATCCTGTTTAGAAAGCTGAGGTGGCATACCAACGTTCCTAGAGCTATTAGAAATCACTGAAAATCTCCCCGTACCATCAACAAGAGCGATCGTTGAGTCTGGCAGGAAGAAAAAAGGCCCATGATCAAGGCCATTGTTTGGATTTCCGCTTGCTGCGTTTGCTGGAATGTTATTTAAACTGGTGCTCACCATTACATCCCAAGCGTCCGGAGGCACTGATTTAATTTGGTCTTGAATACTGTTCGCTTTATTTTGGTAGATAAACTCCCGCATAAAAACGTATTGGAACAAGCCAATTATGGTCAGTAACACGGCCATTAGTACTAAAGAACGGGATAAAAGCTGAAATCGAAGCGAGTTGGGAACGAAAAAACGCCGAAAACTACCTTTTGTTTTCATATCAGGTCAACCCTATATCCCGCCCCGCGCAAGGTCCGGATCAGACGGTGTTCCTTGTCATTTAATTTCTCCCGGAGCGAGCGGATATACACCTCTACAATATTTTCATCCCCACCGAAATCATAGCCCCATACCTTATCCAAAATCTTTGATTTGCTTAAGACCAAGCCTTGATTGAGTACCATAAACTTGAGTAGTTCATACTCGGTCGTCGTGAGCTCCAGAACTCGTTGATCAAAAATGATCTCTTTGCGCCTATCGTCAATTCGAAAGCCTCCAATCACAACTTCTCCCACTAGATTAGGAAATTGATTGCGAACGCGAGCGTGAATGCGTGCTAACAATTCCTCAAAGCTAAACGGTTTCATCATGTAATCGTCTGCCCCCAGCATAAGTCCTTTCACCCGGTCATCTACTTCCTCCTTCGCGGTCAGCAGGATAATGGCGACATTCTCAGTCTTTTTGAGCATTCGGCACACTTCAAAGCCATCCATTCCTGGCATCATGACATCCAGTATCACGATATGAGGCTGGAATTGCTTGACGAGAGTCACTGCCGTCATACCGTCTTGAGCGGTTTGTACATCGAAGCCTTCATCCTGAAGGCCCATCTCCAAAAATTTTAAAATATTCAGTTCATCATCCACCAGCAATATCTTAATTCCTTTTAATTTCTGCATATAGAAGTCCCCCTTCAGCCCTACTAATTTAAATCTCATCTTATTATCCAAGGTCCAGCTGAATTGAATCTGAAGGTATGCTGAACTTTGGCTGAATTGCTTGGGAAAGTGATCATATTTCACTCAAATTTGAACATTTATTATACTTGCTTATAGGTTATCTATTTAAGCCTTACTTCAGCCGGCGATCAAGTTCATTTCACAAAGTAGCACTATACTAGTAAATAATATCAAACAAAATCCACTTGTAAAAATGAGGTGTTGTCGTTACATGCGTCACTACATGCATTATTGCTATCAATGGTTAAGAACTTGCGGCTGGTAGAAGTTGGAGCGTTAATATGATAACATAATAATCCATGTAAAAACACGGGTGTAGGAAGTGCTATCTTCCTACACCCGTGTTTCAATTTTTTTGTAGTGGGAGGAAAGTCTGAATAAAGCTTACTGCATACGCTCGGGTAAGTATAGTGGATGATGTCAAACGCCTCATCCAGTTCTTTTTTTGTTAACTTTCAGAAACGGGGAAAGATATAAAGAAAGTTGTTCCCTTGGAACTAGACTTGACATGGACCTTAGCGTTATGAGATTGTGCGATGTTGTAGCATGTTGCTAGGCCCAACCCTGTTCCACTATCTTTAGTGGTAAAGAAAGGTGTTCCTAGCTTACGAATATTTTCTGGAGGAATACCACATCCTTCATCCTCAATGGCAAGCACTACCTTGCCATCCTCCACATAACTTTTTATAGTTAGGCAACCTCTTTCCTGCATTGCTTCCAGTCCATTGCATGCTAAATTAAGAACTAGTTGGGTGATTCTTTTTTTATTTAGTTCTAGGTTGGGAATCTGCCCCGGGATTAAAATAATTTGTTTATTTTGAGTAAAAGTGTCTCCTTCTATAAGAGGATATGATTTACTTAGAATGTCGTTAAGATTCTGGAATTTCAGTTCAGTTTGTTTTGTTGGAGCTAGCGAGAGAAATTCTGTAATAATGGTGTTTGCCTGATCCAGTTCCGAAATCATCAGATCGAATGTAGGTTTCCGAGTTGCATACTCAGGTTTTCCCCCCAACAGTTGAAGATAACCACGCACCGTGGTCATCGGATTCCTTATTTCATGACCAATTCCCGCCGCCATTTGTCCCATAAGGTTTAATTGGTCTAGGCGAGCCATTTTTTCTTCTAATAGCCTATGTTGGTGTTCAGTAATGAACTCAACAGCCCGTTTATCTTTCTCTTTACCTTGAAAGGCAAGTTCTATATTAGCAATAACCAACTCAGCGGCCCGTTTATCTTTCTCATCATTTTGAAAGGCAAGTTCTATATTAGCAATCACTAACTCAGCAGCCCGTTTATCTTTCTCATCATTTTGAAAGGCAAGTTCTATGTTAGCAATCACCAACTCAGCAGCCCGTTTTTCTTTCTCCTCGTTTTGGAAAGCCAGCTCTTTATTGGCAATAACTAACTCCGTTGCCCAATGCCCACCCTTAAGAATTGCTCCTGCAATACTCATCTTTGAACACCATCCCTTATATTTAAGAAGCTATTTCCAGAAATATCTCCCTTACCCGTTCCCTCAGCTCAAACAAATCAAAGGGCTTACTCATATAATAGAGAATCCCTAAATCCTTTTCTGTTGCCAAAGTCACAATATCTACATAGGCTGTCATCATAATAACTGCGACTTGACTGTCTAAGAGTCGAATCTTCCGTAATGCTTCTAGGCCGTTCATTACTGGCATTTTCATGTCAAGCACTATAAGTTCTGGCTCAAAGTCAATAAATAAACGAAGTGCTTCCTCACCGTTTTCTGCAGTTTTGACAACATGTTCATCATCTTGGAATATCTCAACTAGCAGAGTGCGCACACCCAATTGGTCTTCTGCGATAAGAATTTTGCCCACTGCCTGCACCCCTTCTTAAGTGTTAAACTGTTTTCCCCTGTGTTTCATCCAAAGACCGTCCATAGAGGACGCGTATTATTCAATATTGTAATTGCTTCGCGATAATAGTCGATGATTTAGTCAAACAGTCACACCAATAACTTCCAATAGTATTATTCCACACAAAAAATTGCAATATGCTCTTATTACTAACATAGTGTACCATGAAATTTCGCAGAAAATTGTTGCAAAGAAGTTCCTTTATATAAACAAACTATACTTGATACTGGCAATAAACACCTTGAAAAACCTCAAAATAGAAGGCTATATCAGATTATATGCATATTTCTAATAAACCGACATCTTGTGCAAAAAGATAGTATACTTAATAACCCAATATTCTCCTTAATTCTTCCAAATAAATTGATATGTTCAGTTTTATGTTTAATGCCCAAATTATGTAAACTCTGCACATTGAGGACAAGTAATATTCTTATTTTTACGTACTAATTATAGGTTTATAGCAGACATAAAGTAGACTCTCTGATGAAACTTTATACTGATTGTAACATTCGATATCGTATACCAGTCATTTTTAAACATAAGTATAATGAGTATATGCAGCGCTCACACAGAGTAACAAAAACACATCCTCTGACCCCTGCCATTGGATGTGCCTTGCTATTATTGCTGAACTACTGATACAAATTTCCGGGAACATCTTTATACACTGCCAAGCACCCTGTAGCAACCACAATTAATCATAGGTACGTTAGGAGACTCTGTTGTTCAATATCAATCCTTGACCAATCTTCCCTGACCCCCTTCTGATACTTCTAGAACTATCCGATCATTTTTGCTAAATATTCCTTCAATTGTTACTTCGACATTTTCTTTATCTGTATCCTCGTAAACATCAAATAGCTTTTTGGGAATTTCCACTTTATATGTGAATTCTTTTTTAGTAGTCTGTTCAAAAATTCGTTCAGTTTGCAATTGAATTGGGTTTGGCTTCATAGTATCAACACCATTTTCTAAATATCTAATTTGATATCGAACAGAAACCGCTATTGGTAAAAAATCATAAGTCGTGGTATTTTGAAATTGAATTTTCCCAATATATTTTTCATTATCTTCTGATGTTATTGAAAATTGTTGATTAAGTCTAACTCCTTTCAGTTCTTCAGGAATACTTTTAGTTTGAGAATTACAACCAGAGACAAATATTATTATAATCATTGAAATTAAAGTCAATGCTTTTTTCATTTTTTAACTCCCTCTTATATCCAATTTTATAACCAATTTCTACCTGAATATGTTATTATTTTGAGCATAACTGCTTGGATCCGAACTGTAAAATATTTCTTGTTGTAAAGTCATATCTTCAATGCACCACCCTATTAAAATATTCTGGTTTAACTTAAAAAGTAACTAGTAAAAATAAGGAGCACTCCAGCCAAAATGACACTTATGCCACTAACTTTAGGGTCAAATAAAGCTTGTTTTTTAAAATTAGCAAAATAGTTAGTGGATTCTCGTTCTACCCTTAATGTCTCAATTATGGCAAACGATTGGTATTGACTGTCGATTCCCCCACTACCTATATGACTTCCTGTTGAGTTTCCACTTATACTCGACATAGCACCCACCATAGAAGAAATTATGCCAACCCAAAAAAGTGCATCAATAAATTTAAGTCCGTAGTAATGTGTTATAACAAACGCTATGATACCAGCCAATATTAGAGTCAATACTAGGTACAGCAATATATTTACTAGATTCTTACGCATTCTAATCACCCTTCATGTTTCTTATTCATATTTGTCTATATTCAATTAAATATAGACAAACCCCTCTTCGGAGTGCTCTAGACATTACGTAGAGTTATTTACCCATTGAGTCAATCCCATACTTATTTGGGTTGCGGAAATAATCCGAGTAATTAAACTTTCCTGTAAAATCGAACGTATGCTTACCTTCGTTATAATCAAAAACCAAGATAGCACCGTATAATCCAGAATTACTTCTCGTGTCAACTACTGCAATTCGGTTTGGGCCTAATTGAATGATAGACTGACCAGGATCGATTTGATTAATTACCTGCGGTTCACCATTAACGCTTACTTGTGGTACTGGCTTGAATGCAATAATTGCCAAAAAGACCAATATTCCCACCAACATTGCTGTTTGTATCTTATTGCTCATACAAAATCCTCCTATTTATATTATTTTATTTATATGTACCAATTTACCTATATTTTGCACCTACGTTCTATAATTAACATTGTACTAAACCGCTCAGTACTTTACGTAAAGCACCAGTAGATCAGAATTGCTGGTGCTGCTTTTATACAACTCGTAAATTCAATTATATTTCAGATAAATTACAGCTATTGCGGCCAACACGCAAGGTATCCCGAATAAGAAAAATTTGGTTGACATACCTGAACGTTCATTAAAATCTTTATTATCCGAATAATTCCCTCTGACTCTATCACCGCTCACATAAGCACCGGACATTAAACCAGATATTATAATTGGAATAAATCCAATTATAAACAAAGCATACATAACCATATCAGAGTTAGGCAAAAGAAAAGAAATAATTATACCAAGAACACCAACAATTAAGCCGGTCAAAAAATAACGCATATACCTTTCGCTCCTTCTTCATTGCCGCTTTTATTTACTATCTCAATAGCTTCTTAATAACAAGATTGAGTATAATAACTGCAAGAACTGGAGTAATATACTCATCAGTAAATTAATAAACGTTGCTCCTAAAAAGAAAAATCTATATTCGCACCCACCAAAAAAAGCAGTCTATTTCCATTGCCTCCTTCTAATAATATCTTTAGACTGGAAATTAATGAATATTAAATAGTTCTCCAGCAAGTAATGCTTCCCTTCATTTAACCTTTGGGTGCTTTAAGTATTATTACGCAAAGCACATTCTGCGATAATTGTTAGTGTTGATTAGCAACAAGTAATTTACCTTTATGTTGCTTTTGAGTCCTATCACTAATCATTACGTAGAGAAGGTTGCCATAAGGTAAATGGCAACCTTCAAGGGCGTGCCACGAACGGTATGCCCCTTGATTAACCGGGGGGTAAGAACACCTCAGTAAAACCCGTTTTTCTGCAAATAATATTAAGGCGCAAAATTCGCCAAGCTTCAACCATGATGAACGCCGAAACACACTCTATTTTTTTTTTTGCTAATTTCCATATATAATGAAAGAAACTAGATACATTTGGACTAAATCGATATATTAAGACTACAATAATTCCGTTAAATAATATTAAAAAAATTGATAATTCTAAAGTTTTAATATCCATAGTTATAAATACACCACTTTTCGAAAATTTTCTAATTTCCTAAAAAATTATATTAACAAAATCTGGATACCACGTTCGCCAATTTACAATTCCTTCTAGCACACATCTTTCCATTCATGAGTGCCACCTTTCCCACACAACCTTACAAGGTTTACCTGTCCTAAAAAGGGGCTGTCTCAAAATAGAAATTAAATTTCTATGAAGAGGCAGTCCTTTTTCTTTGTAAAAATTGAAAAAGACGAGTCCGAAGACCCGCCTTTTTGGTATAATTAGTTATGCTGCAAAACAAACAAACTATACCCAA
>DASRMG010000055.1:0-5630 GCA_035648035.1 Desulfosporosinus sp.
AAATTATGGTCCCACTGTCACTGATGCCTCCCAGAAAATAACGGCGCGCGACCCAAAAATGCAAAGTATCTTGGATGAGTTGCCTAGAATAGCAGATTCTGATGCTACCGTGTTGATCTATGGTGAATCCGGGGTAGGAAAAGGTCTAATCGCCTCTCTGATACACGAGCACAGCAGTCGCAGTTCTCAAGGAAAATTCATAAAAGTAGACTGCGGAGCCATTCCATCTTCATTAATTGAATCAGAATTATTCGGCTATGAGGGAGGCGCCTTCACAGGAGCACTACGAGAAGGCAAGGTTGGGTTGTTGGATCAGGCTAACCATGGAACAGTCTTCCTGGATGAAATTGGCGAGTTACCTTTGCTTCTTCAGGTAAAACTGCTGAGTGTTTTACAGGATCATAAAATACTTCGCGTCGGTGGAACCGTACCTAAGCCAATGGATATTAGGTATGTCTGTGCTACCAATCGTGAACTAGAGAAGATGGTGGAGGAGGGGACATTCCGTAAAGATCTTTTTTACAGGATTAATGTTATACCCGTTGCTATTCCACCCCTCCGCGAACGAAAAGAGGATATATTCATGTTAACGTTGACTTTCCTAGATAAGTTTTGTGAAAAGTATCATCGCAGTTTGTGTTTTAGCTCGGAGGCAATGGACAGTTTATATGAATACTCTTGGCCTGGAAACGTTCGTGAACTGGAGAATGCGGTGGAACGATTAGTCGTACTTAGCCAGACGGGTATAATCGAAAAGTTAGATTTGCCGGAGCCGATTCGGCAGGCATGTCATGTGATGATTCGGCAATATTATGTTCCCTCAGATAGAATAGAACAGAAAATAATCCCTCTAAAAGCGGCTGTAGCAGCTACGGAAAAACAATTTATTGAGCGAGCACTCTGGCAAAATGAGCACCTTGGTCCTGCCGCCCAAGCCCTGAATATAGATGTTTCCACCCTTTTGCGCAAGTGCAAGAAACTTGGAGTAATGCGAGTTGCACAGTCGGCAAAAATGCTATGAATAGGTAATTTCGCTTAGGCTAAGTTGCCCAGGTACAGATATATTGTATAAAGCCCTAAGTATCAATAACGCGATACTTAGGGCTTTATACAATATATCTGAATACTCAATATTGTGGCATAAATCTTGCATAATTCTATTATTAGTTGCTGGGAGGGGGTGTCACGAAAAAATGGACCACTCTTAGGTTTATATATACTACCTAAGATATGGGACAAAAATGAAGAGCAGCCTATAAAAATCTATAACTTGTTTGGATAATAGTATAAATTCTAAAATCGATTCCAATTCACAAATCGTTAAGAAACCTGGCCAGGGAAACATATCCTTCCAGACGTTAATCTAAGCAGCCACTGAGGAAGAATGTCAAACAACCTAGTTTTTGAAACGGGTAACACTAAGTAGTGACCCAACCAGCTAAACATCGAATCATTCTTGTGGAGTGACACGCTAATTCACGGATAAGGCCTTAGAGGAGGCAATCCAGGAGGAATACATCTATCTCTCTGCCAAGAATGATTATAACACGATGTTTAGTGATAGAGGTCTAACAGATTCATCTGAACATTATGATGTAGTTTCAAAGAACGTTCGAGTTGGGTTTGAACCATCAACCCTAGCTCTATCTTACAAGGAGGGTATTAAATATGTACATTGAAGAGTATCAAAAGAAGTGCGTCATTGCCGATGAGGCCGTAAAAGCGGTTCGCAGTGGAGATTGGATCGAGTATAGCTGGGCTGCAAATATGGCTCGTTTGGTTGAGGGAGCTTTGGCCCGACGGAAAGAGGAACTCTACGATGTGAATATTCGCGCGGCTGTGCTTCTGAAGACATCAGCTATTCTGGAATGTGACCCGACGGGTGAGCATTTTACTTGGAATAGTTGGCACATGAGCGGGAGCGAACGGAAATTTGTCCAAAGTGGTCATGCATATTATATTCCTATCAAATATTCAGAGGTACCTCGGTGGCTTCGCGAGAATCTACAGACAGATGTTGTCGCAATTCAAGTTTCACCGATGGACGAACATGGGTATTTCAGCTTTGGAGTTACGGTCTCACATTATGCGGCAGCAATTGAAAAGGCACGTGTAGTTATTGTTGAAGTTAATGAAGATATGCCGAGAGTCCAAGGCGGGTATGACCATGTGGTTCATATTTCAAAGGTGGATTATGTTGTTGAAGCAGGGCATTGTGGACTTCCTGTATTACCCTCAGCCACTCCTTCTGAAATTGATAAAAAAATTGCCGCGTATGTATTGCCTGAGATTGAGGATGGTGCCTGTATTCAGTTGGGAATTGGGGGAATGCCGAATGCATTAGGACAGATGATCGCCGAATCAGATCTTAAGAACTTAGGGATTCACACGGAAATGTTAGTTGACGGATTTGTAGATATGGTGAAAAACGGAAAGGTTAATGGGGCGTGCAAACAACTTGACCGCGGCAGAATCGCTTTTTCCTTCGCGGCGGGGAGCCAAAAACTTTATGATTTTATGAATAATAATCCGATCTTAGCCGCTTATCCCGTAGATTATACGAATCATCCTTGTAATGCTTCGCGCATCGATAATCTGATTTCAATCAACAGCTGTTTGGAGGTCGACTTGACAGGTCAAGTCTGTTCTGAATCAGCGGGGTCCAATATGATGAGTGGTTCCGGTGGTCAGCTTGATTTTGTGGAAGCCGCTTACAATTCTAAAGGGGGTAAAAGCTTTATCTGTTTGCCCTCTACGTATAAGGATAAACAGGGGCAAGTTAGGTCCCGCATTAAAGGTATCCTGACCCTAGGTGCTGTCGTGACAGATACAAGAACGACCGTTCATTATGTAGTTACAGAGTATGGCAAGGTCAACCTTAAAGGATTATCAACTTGGCAGCGGGCAGAGGCTTTGATCTCGATCTCTCATCCGGATTTCAAGGAAGAACTGATATCTGAGGCGAAAAAACTCGGGATTTGGCGTCAAAAGAGATAGCAAAGTATAATACCCAAATCTGCGAATTGATGGGATTCAATTATAATTTGATGGGATTCAATTATAATGTAAAAGTGTTGAGGAGGTATGGTGAATGCTTAATTCAAAAGAAGATTTAACACGAGAGCAAGCCCTTGAGTTATTAGAAGACTTTGCCAAACGTTGGATAGCGCACGACGGACTGTGGTTCCAAGCTATTGAGCAAGTACGTGGACTTGACGAAGCTGTACAGCGCGATCTTGAGGCTTGGCGAAAATTCACTGTCATAGAGGCTAAACGCATTATGACCTTTCTTGATTTACCTAAAAATGGCGGTCTTGATGCCTTGGAAAGAGCACTCAAGTTCCGACTCTACGCCTTTCTAAATGTTCAGGAATGTTCAAGACCAGATGATTGTACATTCATTTTTAAAATGCTGGTTTGCCGTGTTCAATATGCCAGAAAGAGAAAAGGTCTACCGGACCATCCTTGTAAGCCAGTTGGAGAAGTAGAGTACTCTTTATTCGCTTCTACGATAGATCCCCGAATTAAGACGAGTTGCATTGCTTGCCCACCAGACCCACACCCGGAAGAATTCTATTGCGGATGGACCTTTACGCTAGACGAGTAGTAAACTGATAGTAATAATGAACCCCTGCTTACGTAGGGGTTCAAAGACGACAACAATGATCTGAAATGTCTGACAGACGAACAACTCAGAATGTAATGAACAGTCTAAACCATCTAAACTAATGGATAGGGGGGATATCATGTCAGATCACGGTTCTAAACCTCGTTGGGGGCAACCTTTAACTGGTATCATTTCCACAGCTGTTCTATTACTTGTCGCACTCGTAACTTGGTTCATTTTTGCTTCACCCCATGGTATTTATAAGTTGTATGAACATCCTATACTTGCTTTTTTGGCTTGGATGATTTTGGTGGGTCTTTGGCAACATATGATTTTTGGAGATTGGCCATTTGCTAAGATTAAAAGTCAGGTGACTCGTGGAATTGTGGAAATCAGTGTAAACATTGTGATGGTTTACTTTATTATCTATGGTGTCTTTCAAGGATTTCTTGGTAAGATAATACTACCGCTCTGGAGTGTAGAGACTTTGATGCAGAGAGGCATAGCTGAAGAAGTAGCCAAAGATTTAGTTGGTGGATCTCTTACAATGGTGGTACTAATGGGTTTTTTCACGTATTCGTTTTGGACGATTATCTTTAAAAAGTGGCCTTGGGCGGGCAAACTAGACGCACCATCTGCTGGCTTGGCGGAATGGTCGCTCACCACTGTCGTAACGCTTCTTGCTTATGGATGTCTAATTTATCCTTTCTATGTAGCTGTGGCTTTAAAGCAACCTATTGCAGCAGCCGCTCCTTGGTGGGGGGGGATTGATGGGGTTCCTCACTTGTTTTATATTGTTGGGATCTGGGAATGGATGGTTGTTTACTTGTTCATGACTGCCAATGTATGGTCGGGAAAACCGTTTCATCTTATTAAAAAACAACCCTGGAGTGGGCTAGTTGCCCTAGTTTTGATCATTCTGTTGGCCTATCTTTCTGTAAAAATCACAATTGCTGGAATGGGTGCAGTTTGGGGTGCTGTGGATCCTACAGCCGCTGATGGGCCAGCATCCTTAGCATGGCGCTATTACAATTCCGCGACATTGGCTGGGTTTACCCTGTTTCCGCTTTTAATCTGGAACCATTATTTTGACAACTGGCCTGAAAAAATCGGAAGCGTGGCTGGGTGGTTCATTCGTACCGGAATCGTCTTTGCACTTGCTGCGGCCCAGTTTTTCATTTATTACTTAATCTGTTTGCCTTTATTGGGTCTGAAGCCTGAATTTTCTAATCATGTCAATAAACCGCTGGTTTGGTTATTCTGGGCAATTATCCCACTACTTTTTAACGATTGGTTCATGGGTAAATATCCATTCTATAAGTCAACTGCTGAGAAGGTAGATGTGGTTGGCCCGAAAACAACGTCACAATCAGGTTAATATACTTTCGATCGTTGGTGATAGGTGATTTGATTGGACTAGATACCGTGCTATCTTTTACCGAGTACTCCATGAAGGTCGCAGCGACCAATATTGCCACTGCTCACAACTCCGAAAGTATGTAAAAGCGCGCTAGTGGGACGGGAATCCGGTATCGATTTTTATAATTGCGAAACCTAAATTCAAGTGCATCCATAAATTTTGATTGTGGACTAGATAGGGAGGTCCTCTCAGGCAAAAAAACGTTAGGATAGTAAGCGAAGTATTACGCGATCATGGGGAGGTCTTAGTGTGGAGTATACTAATCTTATTGTAGAACAAACGGGAGCTATTGCCGTTCTAACTATCAATCGACCAAAAGCATTAAATGCCTTAAACGCTGACACGTTGAAGGAACTGTCCACAGTGCTCGATGAGCTTGGGAGGGATTCCAGAGTCAAAGTGGTCATAATGACGGGCAGTGGGGAGAAGGCCTTTGTCGCGGGCGGAGACATATCTCAAATGAGGGATTTAAACACATTGGAAGGGCGACGATTCGGTCAATTGGGTCAAGCAACATTACGAAAACTTGAACTACTACCACAGCCCGTAATCGCCGCCATTAACGGATTTGCTTTAGGCGGTGGCTGCGAATTAGCTATGGCC
>DASRMG010000056.1:0-36439 GCA_035648035.1 Desulfosporosinus sp.
ATTTGAGGATTCTTTTCTTACTAATCAGCTAAAAACCCTTGAAAAAGCTAGTTAATCATTAATAATCAAAGGGCAACAATCACATTAGGCTACCTGGAAATCACAGAAGCAGCGATTTAGAGGGTGCGAAACTTAAGATATGATATGTCATCCAAGTTGATTGGTGTGATAATTTAACGTCCAAAATATATTAAGGGCATTTTGCCCTTAAAGAAACAACAAAAGCACTTCATCCTTATTGAATGAAGTGCTTTTGCCATAATCTTAGCTATGAAAGTTTAATCGATAGGACCTTCTAACAGTGCCACTAATAGTTCAAGCGCTGCTTCAACATCCTGTTTGTCCAGAATCTCGGCGGGGCTGTGCACATAGCGTGTGGGAATTGAAAGCACCCCTGAAGGCACCCCTCCTCTGGACAAATGAATCGCTCCAGAATCGGTTCCCCCATACTCTAAAACCTCCCACTGGAAGGGAATGTTACGATCCGTGGCAACACTCGCCATCCATCGCTTAATTTGAGGAGAGGTAACCATGGAGTGGTCCAGCACCTTAATCCCTACCCCTCTTCCCAGCTCTACAGACATCGGGTGAGCTTTAGGCGTATCCCCCGTCGCCGTGACATCTACAGCAATGGCCAGGTCAGGTTCAATCGCATAGGCAGCCGTCTGCGCGCCTCGCGTGCCAATTTCTTCTTGCACTGTAAAAACAAAGGCTAATTCGTGGGTTGACTTCGTTCGTTTAAAGGCTTCCATTGCTACAAAGCAACCCACGCGGTCATCGAGTGCCTTCGAAATAATCCTGGCTTCTAATTCTACGAAATCGCCAACAAATACTGCCGTGTCCCCAATGTGAAGAAGCTGCTCAGCTTCTTCACGAGAGGCTACACCGATATCTAAATAGAGTTTACCAAGCTTGAATTCGCTAGGCTTCTCTAATTTTTCAACGCCAATGGTACCGACCCTTCCTCTACTAAACTTGACTCTTCGCCCCACAAGATTGGAAATACCCACGCCTCCAAGCGGGGTGAAACGCAAAAACCCTTCTTTATCAATATGGGTAATCATTAAACCGATTTCATCCATATGGGCAGCCACCATGATCTTTTTACCCGTTCCATGACGTGAAACGATGAGATTTCCTAAGGCATCTGTCTTTAATTCGTCACAGTAGGGACGCAGTTGTGTGGCGATGAATTCCGCCACCCGCTCTTCTGAACCGGACGGGCCAAAGATCTGGGTTAACTGTCTAAGTATTGTAAAATCCAAATCCATCACAGATTATCCTCCTTATCAATCGAGCCCACCCCAAGCTTACCTGGGAGTTCCTTTAATAGTTCATCCACTAGGTTCAAACAGGCAGAATAATCCTTGACTGAGATCACCGAGGCGAAAGAATGAATGTAGCGACACGGTACGCTTAAGACAATCGTAGGAATTCCAGCTTTGCTAACATGAATAGGACCTGCGTCATTTCCGCCGCTAGATCCGCGCCGGAACTGCAGTGGAATTCCCTTCTGACGGGCTAATTCCGTCACCCACTGGATCAGTTGGGGATTGTAAAGGGTCGTTCTATCCATGAGCGAGCAAGCAGGGCCTTGACCTAACTCCGTAACCCACCCCTCCTCTTCGCGATCCGCCACATCAGCCGCCACGGTTCCTTCAATAACAATCGCAAAATCCGGAGCGATGTGGTAAGCCGCAACCTTCGCGCCCCGGAGGCCTACCTCCTCTTGCACGGTAAACGCAGCCACTAAGGGGAAATCATAGGACTTCTTCAGAAGTTCTACCAAGATAGCACACCCTACCCGGTCATCAAACGCCTTTCCTTTATACAGCCCCTCCCCGAAGGGTTCACACTTCGTCATGAAATAGGCATAATCGCCTAGTTTCACCTGTTTGGCAGCGTCTTCTTTAGATTTAGCCCCAATATCAATATAGAGTTGGTCAAAGGACAAGGCCTTCTGACGTTCTGAGCGTTTTTGTAAATGAATCGCTTTCGCTCCGATGACCCCGACGAGGGACTCGTTGATTTGGACTGGTTTAGAGATCAAAATTCTAGGATCAATCCCGCCAACCGGCTGGAATTTAAGATAACCATCGTTGGTTATTTCCATGATCATCAACGCTACTTCGTCCATATGAGCGGCAATCATAACGCGTGGCCCACCAAGATGTCCATTCTTCGTCGCAATCAGATTACCCATTTTATCAACGTTAATAGTCTCAACAAAGGGTTCAAGGTGTTGGTGCAAGAAATTACGTACCAAGCGTTCATCTCCAGAGGTACCGTTTAATTCACTCAGGTTTTTTAATAACATAAAAATCCCTCCAAATCGTCTGGTAAGGAGGCAATAAAATGAGCGAGTAGTTTTCCAGAGTCAAGAACGTCTTGCAGATCCAGCGTTTCCACAGAGGTATGCATATAGCGCAAGGGAATAGAGATTAACCCCGTAGGAATGCCTGCTTGCGTCACTTGAATAGGCCAAGCATCCGTTCCAGAGTGCCCTGGGGTCGGTTCGATTTGAAAGGGTAACCGATGCTCTTGGGCTGTTTCCGAGAAATGACGGTAGATAGCGGGATGAATATTGGGACCGAGAGCCACCGCGGGTCCTTTACCCAAATCGATGGAAACTTGCCCCTTAGTATCTGGGGTACTTCCATGAGTCACATCAATGGCCACTGCTAGATCTGGATTCAGCGTATATGCACTAGTGAGGGCGCCCCGTGCTCCGATTTCCTCTTGGGTCGTAGCGACCGCTATGACATCATGAGAATGCTTTAGACGCGAGAGCTCTTGTAGGCAAACCATCATCACTACGACCCCAGCACGATCATCCAGCGATTTCCCCGCCATCACGTTGTTAAGCAGCGGATACGTCTCTCGCCTTAGCGTAATGACATCGCCCACTTGAATCACCTCATTTATTTTAGCAAAAGACAGACCGACATCAATGGACATCTCCTCCATTTTAACGGCTTGAGCGGGGTCTCCCTGTTGTAAAAGGTGTGGAGGTAGGCAGCCAATAATACCTGGAATAGGCCGTCGTCCATGAACAAGCACTTCTTGAGACAAGAGCGTTCGCTGGTCTACCCCACCAATGGAGGTAAAACTAAGAAAGCCACGAGGATCAATTTTTTTTACGATAAGGCCGATTTCGTCCATATGTGCAGCTAACATAATTTTAGAACGTTTGCCATGCCCTTTTTTCAGAGCATATACATTACCAATTGTGTCGCACCGCACTTCATCCGTTAAAGGAATTAATCGTTCCATAACCGAAGTAGCGATAGAACCTTCATAGCCGGAAACCCCTGAGCTCATCGATAACAGACTAAGAAATTCTCTTGCGCTCTCCATTTGCGCGTTGCCCAAACGGTTCACCTTCTCTCGGAAAATTTATAGGCTCCATAGCTTCGTCATTTTATTGCCAATGACTTCGTGATGTGTTCGTATGTATATCACCTTCGCCTTTCCAAGCAGAATATCCTTCTAATTGTATAATGAACAAAGGCGTTCTACCACTCAGTAAAATGCCGGTTGGACTACAGACTCTATCTCTGATATTCTTGCGAGTATAGATCTAACTTCAGTTCATAGTTGCCTTCTCTTACGGATCAAATTTAGACATGAAATGAGCACAAGAATAATGGAACAACTTTTCATAAAAGCGTTCAAATTTAGTGTCTTAGAAATGATAAGCCTAGTAGGCTTGTTAATGGTCGTCGGCCTGGTCTTAGGTGTCATGGAGCGGAAATCTAATCATTACTTCTTCTCAGCATTTGGTTATAAAGGGATTTTGGCAACCGCTTGGATAGGAACCCCCGTCCATGAAATGGGTCACGCCTTGATGTGCCTTATTTTTGGTCATAAAATTATAGACATGAGATTGTTGATGATTCATCAAGCAGATGGTACCTTGGGATATGTCACTCATTCGTATAATCAAAGGAGTGTCTATCAAAGTGTGGGTAATTTCTTCATAGGCATAGCGCCAATTATCAGTGGCATTGGCGCCCTGTTTCTCAGCCTATATTATTTGTTACCCAACTCATTCAAAGTCTTTGCCACCTATTTGCAAGAAGGTATGATGACGAACTCCATTGATCTAACCTTCTTCAAAGGACTTGCCAGCTCCAATCTCATTTTAATCCAGAGCATCTTTACGCTGAGTAATTTATCGAACCCAAATTTCTGGATTTTCCTCCTAATAGCCCTAGGCGTTTCTTCGCACATGGCGTTAAGTCGTGCGGATATCAAGGGGGCCACCCAGGGACTCGTGACGCTTTACGCAGTATTATTTAGCCTGACACTACTGGGTAACCTCCTGCAGGTCAACACGTATCGTTATATTTCCCAAGTCGCTCGGTATAATGCCTATTTACTCGCTTTTTCTACGCTTGCCTTAATCTTCTCTTTATTAACCTTGTGTGTGAGTTTTATTGTTTATCATCTTAGGACCCGTTAGTCGATCAATTTAGCATAATGTATTTAACGCAGGCTTCACAGGCCTAAAACCCCTATCACATCTTTCCGTGAAGAAATTGGTGGTCTAAGTATAAGTAGTTTAAATCTAATTCCCTTTTCACTTATATCCATAAACTTCATTTCCACAAGATCTAACAGTGGTTTCCCCATAACAACTATTTCTAGATATTTTCGTAACTGCGGTAAAACCTCAAGGTCTATAACGACGTTTTTACGATGATCGTCCAAAGTAACCCCTGGGTATTTTTCTGCTAGTTTATTTTGCATCGCTTGACTTATCCGTTTCCTAAATAGGACTCTAATTATCCTAATAAGCATTTCATTAATGAAACCTTTCTCGGCTTCTACAGACTCATTACTCAGTGCTAAAACCATCTTATGGGAACCAGTACCAAACTGAAACTTTTCAATAGCAACATCATTAGAAGCCTTCAACGATAAACTTTTGATCTTACCTCTTAATGTTATATGGATTGAACCATCAGCAAAGGTCATTTGAAAATCATTCATGGATTCCGGAAGCTGTTCTAAAATAATAGGCATAAATTCTTTTATAATCATTTCTTCGGTTAGAACAATTTCTCCAGTCATTGCATCAATCCACCTCACATGTCGAAACAAGAGATCAATTTCACGCTGGTATTTCTTTAATATATCTAAAGAACTTAACAAATTATAAGGGAAATTCATCATTAAACCCCCTCGTATAACGCAGACCCCTCCTCATATATAGTGCCTAAATCGTTATTTTAGAAGAATTAACCTACACGCACAAAGACCAGCTCAATGCTGACCTTTTGGACTACCATAAGAGCTAGACCCAGAGAAGTTCAAAATTGCCACAAATAACAAGCCACTGTATTCCTGAATGGGGGAATACAGTGGCTTGTTATTTGTTACTGTCACTTAGTTGTCGATTATCATTTAACTAAATTTTTTCGATGAACCAGCTGGCGACGAAGAAAGATGCCTTTTATAATCAATGGGCATCTTATTATTTCCTTATTCCTTCGTTACACTAATTGTAGCGGTCTGTGACAATGCCAAACCTGCCGCAACTTCCACCGTTTTCATAATTCCAGAAACTCCAGCACAACTGGGATGAGGGCTATATTTGGAGAACACTTCATAAACTCTCCCCGAATGAAGCTTACTGAAAATTTCTTTATAGGCATCAACTACCGTTAATTCCTTCGCAATTTTTTGGTAATTAGGACAATCACTGGTTATCTCTAATAGCACCTTATGATCCTCATCACTGACTGCTTTAATATTAATAGTAAAGCCACAGACCCCAGCGTGTATTACCCCTGTTGCCATGCTAATCGCCCTCCAATACTTTCATTTCAGTTTAGAGTATCTGCCTACTGACTATCGCTTTAAGTATACTGCTCTTATATCTTATCAACTCAATCGTTCAAGGTACATACTATCCATGAAATAGTTAGAAAATGTGGTACTTCCTCCAAGTTCGACATGGCTAATCTTTCTATATAACTCTCCTGCCGTAGCCAGCTCTTGCTGGTTTAACAGAGCGAGGATTGCGCCAACGTGCGCAGCGTTTCCTGCTGTCTTTATTCTGTCTTCGGAGATATTTGGCACGAGACCAATATTCAAAATGTTAAGCGCCTTGAGATATGTGGCAAAGGTTCCAGATAACGTCACGGAATCGAGCTGAGATACAGTGATTCCAGCCATTTCTACCAGAGTTTTAATTCCTGCACAGACCGCCCCTTTGGCCAACTGTAATTCCCCAATATCTTTTTGACATAAAGTTATATCCTGACCTTGACGTGCTCCATAGGCCAAGACAAATTCGCGACCTCTTTCAATGGGTCGAATCCTTTTTAGCAACTCAGGTGAAAGGGGTGGAACCTTTTCAGGATCGACAATCTTCCCCTGTTTGTTAATAACCCCAGCTTTCCTCATCTCATCAATCGCCTCAATAAGGCCTGAGCCGCAGATCCCGATGGGTTTTTGCTCCCCAATCACTTTGCAGACTACGTCCTCTTCTGTGATCGTCACACCTTCAATGGCCCCCTGTTTGGCCCTCATGCCATGAACAATTCCAGCACCCTCAAAGGCCGGTCCTGCTGCAGTAGAGCAGGCCATCATAGAATTTTCCGTCCTTAGAAACAGTTCACAGTTAGTCCCTAAGTCAATGAGCAAATGATTTCCTTGCTCTAAAACCTCAGGGGTTCCCACAATAGCCCCTATCGTGTCACCGCCTACAAAACTTCCAATGTTCGGCAAAAGTAAGATTCTTGCTTGAGGATTGATTTCCAGTTCCAATTCCATCGCCAAGAATTCTAAAGGTCTGTTGCAAACAGAGACAAACGGTGAAACTGCCAGATGCGATACATCCAAGCCGAGAAAGAGATGCTGCATGGTGGTATTACCAACTATCGTCATTTTAAAGATCTCACGCTTACCTACATCAGTTTGAGCTTCGAGTTCCTCTAGCAAGTGATTAATGGTCCTCCTGATTGCATCACGTAGGACCATTGCGCTTGCATCGCTTTCCATAGCAAACGTAATACGGGAAATAACATCTGCACCATAAGCGGTCTGTTCATTTTCTGTCGAGACAACTTTCAGAATATCACCGCTCTTTAAATCTAACAAGGCAACCGCTACACTCGTTGTCCCAACATCCACTGCAACACCGAAAAGTCTTTTTGTAGTATCCCCCGCCTCAATTTCCAGTATCTTATCTTCTGAGACTGTGACCGTCAGTGCAAATTCATCTGCTCTCAATATTTCTGGCACCTTACTTAAAATATATAGACTTGTCTGGTCATAACTCCTGCCCGTAACTGTGCTGAGAGCTTCCACTACACGATCCCAATCTCCCCGCTCATCCGCGAGTGTTGGTTTACTAGACTGTATATACACCTTTTCAACCTTGGGGTCTAAGTTAGTCTTTTTCATATCTTTAAGCGCACTTACTTTGCGATCTTGGCTCTCCACAAGATTAAGTTCGATGACCATTCCTTCTTTAGGCTGCACACTACAAGCAAGTCGAAAACCCGCATGTAATTCTAGAGTATTAAGATGCTTTAAATCACGCTCACTAGGCTCGGAGACATTCCCTGTTATCCGTACTTTGCATTTACCGCACGTTCCTTTACCATTACAAATAGCCTGCACGGGTAGTTGATGTCGAATCAGCGCTTCCATTAAGGTCTCGTGATCCTTTGGAATTATGACACGATTGGGTAGTATTGTTATTTTCATAATTTACCTCCTGCCAGCATATCTACAGTAACTGTCCTTCCAGGTTCGACATAAACGGTGTCTTGACAAGTGCTTCCCTTTAATACTGAGGTTAACAACTGAAGATTCCCTTCTTCCTCGCCCACGTCCCACCCAAAAAAATCAGCAATCTCACGAACTTTTTCTCTGTATTTCTCCAGGTCTTTCGTCCCAAGTGTAACGATAAGAACCGCTTTATTATAACTACCATACAACATTTTAATAAGATCAAGTGCCTTTTCCTGACCATAGCTAGTGACATATTCTAGATACTCAGCATAAGGTGTCCGACCATGATCCAACCATCCTCGACTGAAATAGTAGGTTCCCGGATTCTCCTTGAGCAACTTAAGTTGTCTTTGGTTTGAACCTAACAGAAGAGAAATACAATCATGCGTTTTTGGCAAAAGCAGTGGTACCCGTTGGGAAAGCAAGCCGACGACAACGTTTGAGCATCGACTATAAGTCATAATAATTAGCTCATAGTCCTGGCATTCATCGATAATTTCTTGAAGCCGCACATGAAGCAGCTTTGAGTTACCGTGGTAATTAAAGTCCAGGAACTCACAATCCATAGTCAATGGATTGACCAGCGAACAAACTTCGTTCTTGGTAGAATCACATCCGATAAGTTTAATCTTCATCGCGATCCCCTCACTCCGACTAATTATATGAAAAGAGCATCCGCTCCTCTTATTAGAGAAGGGGATGCTGAGCCGTCGAATACTTATCCTAAGAACTCAAACTGCTTATTCCGAAACGCTTTGAGATATTTAACGCAATATTCATCTTGACCAGCCAGGGTTTCAGCAGTGATTAAGCTTGCCATCATCATTTTATCACAAGGGTTAATTATCAGACCATCCAACCCTTTGCCGATTGCCATAATTGCGAACGCGTGATTCATAAATTTTCTCACGGGTAGACCATAGGATATATTAGACAACCCGCACATCGTGTGGACGCCTTTAAACCGAGTCATGATAGCTTCAACGGAGTTAATAAATTCTACAGCAAACGTGCTGTTTACTGAGATTGGTTGTACCAGCGGATCGACATAAATGTTATCAATCGGCACATTGTTTTGGACAAGGCCATTGATAAGTTTATCGGCAATCTTTAACCGTTGATCCATCGTTTCAGGCATTCCTTCATCACTCATGCAAAGCGCCACAACTTTTAGATCTGTGCCTGCGATAAGGGGCATCAAGGCATCATAGCGAGCTTTTTCTAGAGAGATAGAGTTAATCATCGCAACGCCTTTGTGCACCGACAAGGCAGTCTCAATCGCCTTTGGGTCGGGACTATCAATACAGCAAGGTGCGTCAACAGCCTTTTGAACCGTTTCAACAAGCCATTGTAGGTATTCGGGTTCCTTCCCAACAAAGATACCGGCGTTCACATCAATATAATTTGCCCCAGCTTCAAATTCCTCCTTGGCGATCTTTTGAATATACTCTACATCTTGAGCTTTAATCGCCGCTCCCATGGCCTTGCGGCTTGCGTTAATTAGTTCTCCTACGATTATCATTAATATTCCTCCCCTGATTAAATAAACACTTGTTTGTGAACACAAACTTGTGTAATTTCATTTGTTACACTAATTCTAGCCCCAAACGAAGTATTTTTACAGGGATTTTCTTGTTTAATCTTGATTAATTCTGACTTATCTAACAATTCCCAGTGCCAAATCAACCGCTTTAAATACATCAACAGCATAACCATCGGCCTTAATAGCCTGCGCAAAATCCTCGGTCGCAGGATTTCCGCCAATAATTATCTTTACATTATTACGAAGTTCTCTGCGTTCTAGTTCCCTCATAGTCTCAGACATCATACCTAACGTGGTTGTCAGCATCGCAGACATAGCCAAAATATCCGGTTTGTGGTCAATAACTGCATTCGCAAATTCCTCAGGTTGTACATCAATTCCGAGATCAATGACCTCTAAGCCAGCACCGCGAAACATCATCACGATTAAATCTTTTCCAATGTCATGTAAATCGCCCGCAACAGTACCAATCACAACTTTACCGAGTGAAACCTTTCGTGGGGTCGACAGTAGGGGCTTCAAGACATGTAACCCCGCATGCATTGCCCTTGAAGCAATTAAAACCTCGGCAATATAAATAGTATTATCACGAAATCTTTTTCCAATAATCTCCATACCTGGTAGTAATGCTGTTTCATAAACCATTTGGGGTTCGATCCCGTTTTCAATCGCCAGTAATGTAAGGGTCTTCACCCGGTTAGCCTGTCCCTTCAATAGGGCACTAGTGATTAATTCTAATTCTGAAGTTAACAACAGCGTTCACTCCTCGGCAACTGCAGTTTACAAGGCATTTTGTTTAAAGCTGCTAGGCGTAATTCCTTCAAGCTTTTTAAAAACCCTGGTAAAGTAGCCAGGATCCTCAAAACCACTCTCTTCAGCCGCCTGCATAACATTAAATTTCGGGTTTTTTAACATTTTTTTGGCTTCTTCCACTCTGACTTGAGTGAGGTATTCCATCAGCGTGCAACCCAGACTCTGTTTAAAGATTCTACTAACATAGCATGGACTGAGATAAACTTCTTGGGCAATATCGTCTATTGTAAGCTTATTTTTAAAAAGCAGCCGAATAAATTCGGCTGCTTTTTGTATCGCCTGAATATTTTTCTGGTTTTTAATTCCTTCCAACTGATCGATAAATGAGGCTAACATTTTTGTAGACCAAAGACACAGTTCGTCTGACGTCATTATTGCAAGTAATTCCTGATAGAATACAACATTAAGCTGTAGCGTCGCACTCAAATCAGCGCCTCCATCCACAGTGGCTCTTGATATAATGAACACTAATTCCATCACTCTTGTTTTAGCCGTATCTATATTCTCCGAATTTATTTCAATAATATCCACTAATAAAGTTTCGAGAAGTTGTTGTGCAGCTGGTTTTTTACCATTCCGTACCAACATTTTCAGTTCCTGTTCCTTGTCCAAGGAGATAATACTTAATGCTCTCGATTTAATCGTCTGTATCGCAACTTCCGCAGATTTTCGAGCCTCAATCTCTTCCGCCAGCCTCGCCTGCTGAGCAGTTATTTGCCTACGTTGTTCTAAGACCATCATACCGCTTTGCATAATTTGATTAGCGAGTACAAACAACAGATCTGCTGCAGCCTGTACTCTTTCAATGGACAATACCTCTAATTGGGCTGCTGACCACTTAACCGCAGCAACATCCACGTCAAGGGCCTTGACCATTTCCTCAATTTCCTCTAAAAAGTAGTCTTCTGGCTCCCACATCAATACCTGCCCGCAGATAATGGCACCAACATGATGGTCGAGTAAAATGGGTGCTGCCCACAAAATCAAGCCCGCATGACATCTGAATATATAGGGCTCACCATATTTAGCTGCTTCAGTACAAGCTCGGGCATGGGAACGCTGACATTTCTTTGCGCCAAGGCTATCGGCCCTTATTATCTCACAGAAACGACAATCCTTGATCGAGTTTTCCGTAGAAATTAAGGCATTTCCTTTGTTATCAACAAATATCGCTTTTAGACCAGTAGATTTTGAAAATGAAGATAACATTTTATCTAGGAGATTCCGTCCTACTAATTTCTCAAGCCATTGTGATTCCTCTTGATTCACAATACCACCTCCTAGCATATATTACTCATTATACCATATTTTCATTTTTTATTACTATATATCTTCTATTCTGACAATATAAGTTGTAAATAAAGAAATGCGCTCTCGTCTTTGGCTAGGTTCAAATAAATTTGCCTAGGGAGACGAGAGCGCCAGCATAAGTTTCGATTAGATTACAGTACTCCAATAAAGTCTAAAAACACTACCAACCTTACATGTCGTATTTGGCAGGATCAAATTTATCTTTCGTCACAGATTCCATCATGCTTTTTGTAAATTCAGCTTCGTCATCTGGTACACCCTTTAGTTGTTTTTCAAGTATGTTAAGATATTTTAGTTCCTTAGCATCAAGCAGTACTAAACCCTCTGCTGCAGCAGCACGCAATTCAGTCATCGTAACAGCCGCTGCTATTTTAGTTCGTTCAAAGTGAGTTTTCCCCTTAATAATTTCTTGACTCAATTTCAGAACGACTCTTGGGTCTAATACATAGGCCTGTGGATCGTACATTCTATCAGATTCTGCATGAATATCTCTCATTTCTAGGGCTGATCCACGAGCAGTTGCTACATTCATGAGTCGGCAATCATAGACAAGTTCTTCGGTGAAGACTGTAGGAGCCATACCCCCTAATAGCCTAACATTTTCCACGGATTCATTACTCCAACAATCAGCTAAACAGGCAGCGATGTTCCCCACTGCACTGGAATGAGCACAGACGGCTGTTCTCCCCTCCATGGAAATAGGTGTTCCTGTAATCGCTTTAAGATATACCCCTTCGTAACCGCAATCCTTATCTGGTCCAACAGCACCACATTCTACAGCTACCATAGTTCTGACCGCACACATAACCCTATCGATGGCTGCAAATACTTTAGGAATAAATTGCTTGTGAGCCATAACCATAGAGGTATTAGCAAATCCACAGGCAGTGTCGCCAGAGGGCAAACACTCTGTTTCTTTGGCAATTTTTACGATTTCATCCCATAAAGTTTCCATATCACGGCAGCCTACGACGCCTAAAGAGAACAAAGCTTTCGGCAGATCGCAATTCATGACGGCCTCGTCATGGAGATGCTTTCCTCCAATAGACTCAATGGCTAAAAAGTCTGCCCCTGCTTCAGCGCAGCCTCTAAAGGTCTTCATCACATTATCCCAATGTTCGCCATGGTACATATGGGTTAGCGTTTTACCTTCCCTGATATCGACAACGGTCATTCTTAGGGCACTTTTCAGTTCAAATTTAGTAGTGTACTCATCCATAACTTTTCTAACGACTTTGGTGACGTCGATCCCCCACTGAGGATTAAAGGTACAGGGAGGAAGAAGCTCAATTTCTATGATGATTCCTGGGGAATGAAGCTCATGAGCTTTAGAACAAATGCCGTGAATCATTTCTTCATATTGGGATAATACTTTCGGCATAGTTTCTTCATTAATTAACATGGTCGGTAGTGTAAGATTAACTTCCGGATAGACAGTTCCTCCGCCGATAACCATTCCATTTTTGCAGGTTACAGGTTTCTTAGCAGTCCCATAAACAAACTCATCTAAATTAGTGTAAGCAAGTTCTGTAAACTTTACATTACTCATAAAATACCCTCCTATAAATTCATATTAATTCTTAGTAATTTCCATATTCTACGCTAGTAATCTTCCAACCAGATCCACCGCTGCGGCAGCATCTCCCGCATAGCCATCTGCACCAATTTGATCAGAGAATTCTTGAGATATTGGTGCACCACCAATCATGACTTTAACATCTTTGCGCATGCCTTTTTCAGTAAACTCATCAATGGTTGTTTTCATAGCTAACATCGTCGTTGTAAGTAAGGCTGAAAGGGCTAATATTTTTCCATCATTTTCTTTGATAGCCGTCATAAACTCTTCTGGAGAAATATCAACACCTAAGTCGACGACCTTATATCCAGAGCATTCTAACATCATACCAACCAAGCTTTTTCCAATATCGTGCAAGTCGCCTTTAACGGTTCCTATAACAACGGTCCCTTTATTGGTCATTTCCCCACCGGCAAGTAAAGGTTTAATCAGATCAACGCCAGCATTCATCGCCCGAGCGGACATTAAGACTTCAGGAACAAACATATCATTCACTTTGAAACGCTTACCAACGACATTCATTCCACCAATAAGACCTTCATTAATAATTTCAAGCGGATCAACCTTTGCCTCAATCGCTTTTTTCGTTAGAACTTGAACCTCATCACGATCTCCCTCGATGACGGCATTGCTTATCTCTGTATAATTATACATATATATATCCTCCTTATAATTTAATTTGATGCAACAGGACTGATCAGACATTTACATGACGTATTTTCACTCCCTTCCTCATTGGCCTCGAAATTTACACTACTTTCGGTTCCTCAATGAATGTCCAAAAAGTTTTATATATTCTGTTAATATTATTGTAGTCCTTTTTTGTTACTCTTCACTATGGAATATCTTGTTTTATCTTGATGAATCTAAACCGATTGTCTTGTGCCTATTTGTACTAGATCCGGTTAAATTTTTTTTTGTCAAGGCACTATTTATTACAAAAGGCTTATATCCGTCCACGCCATCGCGATCCGAATTAAACTGACTTTTTATTAATAAGTATTCTGAAGTCAAAAGTATCGGAAAGTACAATTTACGATCGGATAATCCATAGTAAACCCCATCAGTACACATTAAACTTACTAAAAGAGTAATATAAGGGAACAAATCAATGGAGGGACCATAAGTATGGTAAAGTTTGATATTGTCTCTGGCTTTTTAGGCGCAGGAAAAACCACATTTATAAAAAAATTACTTAAATCCCTTGATAATGAAAAAGTGGTCTTAATTGAAAACGAATTTGGTGAGGTTAGCGTTGATCGTGAAATCCTTCAAATTGAAGGCTTCGATGTTTATGAACTCTCCAACGGATGTGTGTGTTGCAAACTTAAGGGTGACTTTCTTCTCACCCTGAGAGAAATATTAAGGCAGGATATAGATAGAATAATCTTTGAACCGTCCGGTATTTTTATATTGGATGAAATATTCGATATATTTAAGGACTCCGAGATTTCTGCTAAATGTTATATTAACTCTATTACCACCGTTGTTGATGCTGGGAACTTTTCTAAGCATGTACAAAGTTACTCTTATTTCTTCAAGAGCCAAATTGCGAATGCTACTTCGATCGTCCTGAGTAAATCCCAGTTTCTAGAGGCTAACGAGGTTTCCAACGTTGCAGAAGAGTTGCGCCTATTAAACGAGGACGCCAAGATTATCACCAAAGATTGGGTAGCGTTATCTCCTTCAGACATTTTCAGTCTCATAAACGAAAATCCGAAATATCTTACCCCTGATGTCATGGGTGGTCCACACTTAGAAGGGCATAATTTTGAGTCACTAGGATTTAGGCCCACTGGGATTTTTGCAATGAGACAATTGGAGAGTATTCTGGAGAAGTGTAAGAATGGAGTGTATGGCAATATCCTAAGAGGCAAAGGAATCCTTAAATCCTTAGATACCTTTCTTGAATTTCAATATACCGATGGGCATTATACGATCTCAACCTCAAAAGACGTTCCTCTGGGAGTTGTTAGCTTTATAGGTAATAACCTACAAAAGGAAATGCTCAGTACTATTTTCCAATAAACAGTACATCCGCGGTTGTCGAGTGGCCCAATTGAATCATTGACTTGCACTCATAATAAAAAAGAATGAACTCCCTTAGCGCTTAAGGGAGTTCATTCTCATTGTACCTGCGAATGTTCCTGCTCAACAGGCCTCACTGGAGGGAGCGCATACGCTGGCGTGCTCGCATGTACCTCTAATCCATGATAATCCTTCCCTAAAATATCCGCTAATAACTTGTGATTACGAAGTAGCTTGATAAATACGCACTCATCTTTGGTCTGAGTGGTTAGGGCATTGGTAAGAATATTGAGCGGTAGATAAAGGGGTGCATCTTGAACTTTCAAGATCTTATATAGGCTTCTGTCACTTTCTTCGCTGACCGTCAATGAAGAGATAATGGTAATTCCGAGTCCCGCCGCAACCACTTGTTTGATCGCTTGAGTACTTCCCAACTCCATCTTTACCTTCAATTGATCCGGATCAAGCCCTCTGTCTTTAAGGGCTGCTTCCGTAACCTTACGAGTTCCAGAACCAGCCTCCCTTGTCACCAAACGTTCCTGAGCGAGCTCAGCGAGTGTGACGTTTTCCCTTGATGCCCAAGGATGGGAATGGGGAAGTACAACGACCAGCTCATCTTCCCAGAATTTTTCTACATTAAGATTCTTATAATGGGAAACAGGCCCCACAGTGAGGCCAATATGAATTTTCTTATCTAAAACATCCTGCGTTATAGACTCCGTATTCGCAATCTTGACTTTAAAGTCCAACTCTGGGTGGGTTTTAAACAAAAACGCCAGAATATTAGGCAAAACATATTCTCCAATCGTTGAAGTCGCGCCGATGTATATTAGCCTACTCTGATCTTCCGCTAGAACGCTGATCTCTTCCTTGAAACTCGTTAGGATATCCAAGATAGTACAAACACGTTTATAAAAAATCTTACCCTCTTTAGTCAGAGTAACCCCTTTATTAGTGCGGTCAAAAAAAACGGTATCATACTCGCATTCCAGATTCTGAATTTGCAAACTAATACTGGGCTGACTCATGTGAAGATTCCTAGCAGATAACGTAATATTATGAGTTTCTGCCACCTCTTTGAACACAAGAAAATGATGTTCTATGATGATGCATCTCCTTTCGACGTTAACAATAGGATGTCCTTTACCGTAGTGTCGGACCCTAAAGTGCTATTTGTGATTTAACATAACGGACATTCATGACCCAGTGTACATTCGTTTGAATGGCTGCATTCACAGCTCATAAGCTTATAACTGGGAGATGAAGAACCAGGCAAACTCATCTCAGAGTATTCACCGTGGATTGCGTTTTCTTCATTTAAGTGAGGGCAATAACCGTAAAACTCTTTGTATACAGTTGTTTGAGTCATTAAGAGCACCCTTTTTCTATGTGATTTTGTTAAGTATGAATCACGATCATTTTCTACTATGAAGTGTAAACCTGTATATCAAGAATCCTTTCTTGGCTTGCGATTATGGAAAGTACGAATTGACATTTATTCGCAATACTTAGTATCGTTCCACAAAGGCTTTATTTTTATAACTTTTTCAGACCTTAATAATTGCTGCCACGGTCCCACTTGTTATTTACGTTGATTAATAAACTGGGAATACACTTTTGAGTTGGGAACGTGTAAGCACTTTTTGTATAACATGTAAGATAAACACGATTGAAAGGGTGAGGTAAGCCTTGAGAACCCCATCAGAGACTCTAAACTTTGTAACAATCTTGCTGATTAATGACCTTAATATGTTAACCGTGGAGTTAGGGCACGGAACCGCTAGTGTGCAAGGTGAGGATAAACGTCTCCCTATCATTGAGATTACCTTTAAGGACATGAGCAAATCAAACTGGGTTAATACGCTTAACACAGAACTAGAAGGCTTTCTTCAGGGTCAACAATTCCTTGTAACCGATTGTTATAAGGACTCGTTGTTGATAGGGCTATTATAAAAAAGTGTCAGTACTTGCTACTCGTATGACCCTCTCGGAAGCGGTGGGGTCTTTTTTGTTGCAAATAATTAAAGGTTATCACCTTTTCAGATGATAACCAGCTCATAAGAATTTTTAGAAGATTAAGCCTAAAGCGATAAGAATCAGAATTGTAACAGCAATCACTGCCACGCCGACTCCGGCTCCTACACCATAAGCAGCGACAGGAGCGACTGGTTGAGGGCAACACGCTTGATGCATTTGACCCATTCCTTGCATCATTCCTTGGTTCATTCCATACATAAGAAATTCCTCCTTTAATTTTAACTTAAAATACTATTCCCATTGCGATAAGAAGAAGAATAATTACGACAACTGCAGCAATTCCTGCGCCAAAGCCTTTTCTTTCTTCACAACCACAAGCAACTCCATCAACACCAAATGCCATTTGTTTTTCCCCCTTTTCTTGTAATACTTAATAATATGCACAGGTTGGAGTATGTGGAACAATATGGTAAAATAGTACATACTCTGAGGGCATGTCCAAAAAGGTTACCAGAGCTTATTATATGATGGCGATTATGAAGCAAGATAATCTCCGCCAGTGTATTGGAGAAGATGACCAGAATGAAAGCATATATCATAAAAATAGGAATAACACACTCAGACCCAATAATCTGGAGAAGAGTGATCATGCCCGCAGGAGCCACGTTCAATAGGCTCCATGATGTGATGCAGAATATCACGAATTTCCAAAGTAGTTCTTATGAAGATTATCACCTCTATAAATTCGATCTTTCAGAGGAAAATATTCGAGTGACAAATGATGAAGAAGCGAGCCTAAACAACCTAAGCATCGTTGTTAAAAAGCCAAAAGGGCTCAAGATTGATCATTATCTTGAGAAGTATGGCGTAATCAACTACACTTATGATTTTGGTGACAACTGGGAGCTAGATATCAAGCTTGAGGGAATCGTTGATGATTATTACTTCGGTTACCCAACGCTCCTGGAGGGAGCGGAGACGGCACCGCCAGAGGATATCGGTGGATTGCCAAGTTACTATGAATTCCTAGAAATATATCATGACGATAAGCATCCAAATTATGAGGAAATTAAAGCCTGGTCTAAAGAGCAGGGGTTCCAAGAATACGATCCAGACCATATCAATGCGATGCTTAAGTTTATTCAATACAAGAAAACTGAGTGGGATAAAATCAATCACCAAAATTATAGGATTATTGACGATAAATACAGGAAATGAAATTTAAAAATGGATAGGGCTATCAATTGGCTACCATAGACATTACGATTAGGAGAGGATATATTGTGAAGAAACTAATTTTAGTAACCTCACCACCTGCGAGTGGAAAAACTTACGTTTCAAGGAAGCTTGCCGAGGAATTAAGTCGTGTTGTCTATCTCGATAAAGATACACTCATACCACTATCGAAACAGATCTTTGTTGTAGCAGGTGAAGCGTATAATAGAAGTTCTGATTTCTTCAATAAAAATATTCGCGATTTAGAGTATGAAACAATCGTGGCACTTGCGCTGGAAGCGTTGACTTATGATGATATTGTCTTAATTAACGCACCATTTACAAAAGAAATACGAGATTTGAACTATATCAATAGGCTAAAAACAAAATTACAAGAATATAATGCATCTCTAGTTGTTATCTGGGTAGAAACCTCTATAGATGTAACCCGACAAAGGATGATTGCAAGGAAATCAGACAGGGATACCTGGAAACTTGCACATTGGGATGAATATATTGCAGGATGTAATTTCAATATCCCTATTGCTTTGGATGATCCTAGTGTAAAAGATGATTTACTTATCTTCAAAAACTCTTCAGATGAAGAATTCACAGATTCCTTAAAACAAATAGTATATATATTGGAAAAAACATCAAAGAGAATATAAAAACAGCCCATCGGCTGTTTTTTGCTTGTAAAGAGTTATATGTTTATTCGAAACCATATTAATGGAACTTTTCCAAACTGCCCGCTCTTTTGAAACAAAAGTCACCGAGCAAATGTAGGCGGTAAGTTGTCTCAAGCAGAAGAAGAATGGCTTTCGAATATCCTTCAAAATGCGCAACAAAACGGCAAAGCTGTTATTGTATTAGAACATCATGGGTTGGTGGATCATTGGACAGGTCAGAGCAAACTACATCCGGACTATCTCATTCAAGATTATAAGGACGTCGGGAAAATGATGGCTTCATACGATGTCAGACTTGCTTTTACTGGTCATTATCATGCTCAAGATATTACACTCAGTGATTTTAAAAGCGATGGGTACTTATATGATGTGGAGACAGGATCGCTGATTACCTCACCTTGCCCTATACGTTATTGCACAATTAAGGACAATCAAGTCATTATTACGTCTGATAAAATAGTTGACAAACTAGCACCAGGAGCTGATTTTTCTAAGAATGCGCACATTATAACGGTGATGAAGCTTTTGTAAACAGGCCTGACATTCAAATGTAACGATACAGCACGACACTTATAGGATCACATCAAGTTCCCCAACTTGTCTCCTTTTTTGATTTGTGGCCCACTTTATCATCGCTCTGTCTTGGAGGCAGCAGCGTATTGTGTTACCAGCAAAAATTATTATTACCATATTGTTCCAATATTATAGAACTGTGCATATCATGCATTATGTCTTAAACAAAAGGAGGAAAAAGAAATGGCATTTGGTATTGATGGAGCTGCTTGTGGTTGTGGAGAAAGAAAAGGGTTTGGTGCAGGAATCGCAGCAGTCGTAGTTATAATTCTTCTTCTCATCGCAATGGGAATAGTATTTTAAGTAAAAGTTAAAATTAAAGGAGGAACTTCTTATGTATGGAATGAACCAAGGAATGATGCAAGGAATGGGTCAAATGCATCAAGCGTGTTGCCCTCAACCAGTCGCTCCTGTCGCTGCTTATGGTGTAGGAGCCGGAGTCGGCGTGGCAGTGATTGCTGTTGCAATTCTAATTCTTATCGCTTTAGGCTTAATCTTCTAAAAAATTTTTATAAAGTGACTATTACTTGAATAAAATGCACCCTATAGAGTAGACCGTTAAAAAGTCTATTCTATAGGGTATTTCTATTGATCATAGAGTAATAGGTTTAGAAGTGAAATGAATCTATTTCTCCTCCTTGACGGGTTTAGCATACTTGTAATCTCGAGGGATTCCTGCCGGAATTTCCACTTTATCTAAGACCTTCAGTTCACGGATAATCCCGTTTTCCTGTTGAAGATCGCCAAGTTTGAACCAATCATAAAACTTAAGAGCACCCGTTAAATCATTTTCGTCACCAATCGCTTCAATGACATAAGGAGGCATCTGATGAGTCCCATTGATCTGTATGTATGATCCAGAACAAAACACCTCTGTATTAGACGTCACACGCTGACCATTGAGGGCAATGGCTTCCGCACCCCCATTCCACAGAGCGTTAAAGATCTCACGAATGTATCGGTCATGAATGACCAAGAGGTTCGGATCCTCTCGCTTTCCAACAGCTCTCTTTGAATCATCCAGCGTAATTCGCAGACCAGGGCCGGTCACTCCAATCAGCGCCGCCTTCATTTCGGCGTCATTAAGTCGATCCTCAGACATGTCCAAGGTAATCTCACCCTGAGCACAGTTTGCTAATTCCTGCTTAAGTTTTTTGTTATCAGATGAAAGCTTTCCATTCTCTTCTTCCGTTTGAATGACACTGGGTACAATCGTCTCCAGAAGCGTCACCTCGCTTCCATCAGCTCCATGTGCTTTTATTAGCATGATCATCAGAAAACCGATCACAATATAAGTAAGTCCAAACTTTTTGTCAATCTTCAAAGCATCACCTTCCTTTGTTTCGCTATTCTACGGAAAGTTTTACTTTGTTTTCAGACTTGATTAAGGGGATCTTATTGGATCCCCTTAATATTTAAGTAAATCCTAAAATTTATTTCAATTGTTCAAAAACCTCTTCAATGTCAGGCAGTTCATGTATCTCGTAAATTTTTACCCATGTGATTTCGCCTTTTTCATCCACAATCACATTGGCACGTTCAGAAAATCCTTCCACTTCACGAAACAAGCCGTAGTCTTTCGCGACTGCCCCGTGTGGCCAAAAGTCTGAGGGCAACTTCACAAGGGCAATCTTTAGATCCTTCGCCCAAGCATTCTTAGAAGGAACAGGATCAACACTGAACCCCAAGGGCACCGTACCGAGTGCTTCAAATCGCGTGTAATGTGCTTCTAAGGCCTTCATCTGGTCTGCGCAAACAGCTGTCCATGCTAAAGGATGCCAGGAAAGCAACACTTTTTTTCCTATATAATCGGTCAACTTCACCATATTACCACGGTTATCCTTTAAACTGAAATCCGGTGCGGTCGCTCCAACAGTGATTGGATTACCCATTGTTATTACCTCCCATTAATCTATTCTAATTCTTTCATAAACTTCTCAGCATCTCGTGGTTCCCAAACCCGGTCAACGAGTGGAGGTCGATCCGCCATCCAAGTAAGACGATCATTGAAGGTTGGCTTTCCGGCGCGGTAGAAAATACCGAGGGGAATTTTTTCTCCCCACTCCATCGCTTTCTCCAGTGCTTGGCTCAGATTATCAGTGCCATAGGCCTCTGGTAACTCGTATACCCGATCCGCGTACCAACGATGGGTATTTACTTTATTGAAACTGACACAGGGCTGCAGAATATCAACTAAGGCGTAACCCGGATGATTGATGGCTTCCTTCATGAGTTTTACCAGGTGGTCCTGCCTCCCAGTGAACCCCCGAGCTACGAAGGTGGCTCCAGAGGCCAAAGCCAACATGATTGGGTTGAGAGGCTGGTCTATATTACCTAACGTCTGAATTCCCGTCACTTGTCCAAGTGCCGTCGTCGGTGACGCCTGGCCTTTAGTCAAGGCATAGATCTGATTGTCATGAACAAAATGGGCGATGTCCACATTACGTCTGATATTGTGGATGAAATGATTTCCGCCCTCTCCATAGGTATCTCCATCACCGGAATGAACGATGACCGTGAGTTCAGGATTGACGATTTTCGCGGCCACTGCCGGCGGCAAAGCCCGCCCATGCAAACCGTTAAAACCATTCGTTCTTATATAATGCGGTAGTTTTGCCGCCTGTCCTATTCCTGAAACGATTAAAATTTCTTCCGGCCGCTTATTTAATTCTAATAAGGCTGTCTTGATAGCCTTTAAAATGGCGAAATTTCCACATCCCGGACACCAAGCGATCTCATCATCCGACTGAAATAGTTCCAGGTTCTGCTCATTTTCTGTCACTTGGTAGTACCTCCTTCACCCTATCCACGATATACTGCCCACTCATGGGTCTTCCATCATAGCGCAAGATACTGTTCGTACAAGTGATTAAGACTTCCTGACGGATCAGTGCTGCCAATTGGCCCGTGGCGTTTTGTTCTACATTAATGAACTGCTGAACGTTCGCTTTCATAGCCGTCAGAACCTTCGTTGGCAACGGATAGATATCTCCGAAGATTAAAGCCCCAATGGAATAGTCTTCTTCCAACCGTTCGATAGCTTCTCGCATAGGTCCAGCCAACGAACCCCAAGCGATCAACAAGATCTCTGGAGCAGTCCGTCCGAAAGCCCAAGGTTCTTGAACTTCTGTCTTCAAATTATTCGCGCGTTGCATTCTTTTCTTGGTCATGGCGATACGCACGTCGGCGGCTTCCGTAATATGACCGTCCTCAGTATGTTCATCACTATCGGCAAGGACCACCTGAGTTCCGCACCGACCCGGCACTAAGCGGGGTGACACTCCGTCATCTGTCAATTTGTAGCGTTGATAACGTTCCTGTTGCTTCCAAACGTCTTCTCCCGCTAAAGCACGCTCAATCGTCAACTCAGAAAAATCGAAGGGCGGAATCGTCTGATAATAATCCCCCAGGTATTGATCTCCAATCAAAATCACTGGCATCTGATATTTGTCGGCTAAATTGAAGGCTCGAACCGTTTGATAAAAGGCATCTTCTGGATCCCGTAATGCAATGACCAGGCGAGGGAATTCCCCCTGGGAAGCCGTTAAGACAAAACTCAGATCCCCCTGTTCCGTACGGGTGGGAAACCCGGTCGCTGGGCCTGGTCGCTGAATTTCGGCGATCACAAGGGGGGTCTCCGTGATGGCTGCGAGCCCCAGTCCTTCCACCATCAGACAAAATCCACCACCGGACGTGGAGGTCATCGCTCTCGCCCCAGCATATGAAGCCCCAATCGCCATATTGATCGCTGCGATTTCATCCTCCGCCTGTTCAACTACAATGCCTGCTTCTTCCATTTTGCTGGCTAAGTAAGTCATGATCCCCGTAGACGGAGTCATGGGATATCCAGAATAAAAGCTCACCCCTGCCGCCAACGCACCCAGCCCAACAGCTTGATGGCCGGTGACCATAATTCTCGGTTGACTTTCAGGAAATTCCAACTTATATCGCGGTTCAACTAACGTATAACCTATTTCTAAGGCCTTTCGATTCACCTCAAAGATCTCATCTTTAAAGAGGCTATGCAGCACCGGCCAGACCTTTTCAAAATCAAAATCGAACAAACGAAGCACGGCGCCCGCTGCCACGGTCCCTTCTGTCAATTTATTCCCCGCCTCAACAGCCTTTTTGTTCAAAGGGAGCCAAAAAGCTATGCCCTCATTGATCTCAGTGCGATAACTCTCGTCACTGACCAACACACCTTGGGCTGACAGCTGGGAAGCATGTAGCTTCACCGTAGTGGCATCGAGTGCTAACAAAACATCAAGGCTGTCGCGGTGAGCGTAGATCGGTCGATCTGAAAAGCGTATCTGATGAAAGTTGTGTCCACCCCGCACTCGGGACATGTAATCTTTATGGGAGAAAACCTCTAAGCCTTGTTTTTTCATGATAAATTCCAGTACTTTTGCAACCGTGTCAACCCCTTGACCCGCGGCGCCACCCACCAAAATATTAAAGTCCAAGTTTGTCCCCCCTCAATCTGGTCACTCAACCTACATAACCGGTTAATTATATTTGAGTTCTAAGAAAGTCCGTATTTGACGGACTCTCTAGAGAGATAATTTATTCTTTTCCTTTTTTCAACCACTTGGCCACTTCAAGCGTTCTTTTGGCTTGATGGAATACAGCCTCCTTCACGTCTTCGACCATCTTACCATCCTTGCCTTGAGTTACCGTGGTTCCATAAGGGTTGCCGCCTGCTTTAAAAATCGAATCGTCTGTATATCCAGGCGACACAATAATCGCTCCCCAATGCATCATAGACGTGTATACGCTCTTAACCGTCCCCTCCTGACCACCATGAGGATTCTGCGCTGACGACATGGCACTGACCACTTTATTCATCAGTTTTCCTTTCGCCCACAGTCCGCCTTGGAGGTCGATGAATTGTTTCATCTGTGCCGCGACATTTCCGAAACGGGTTGGGCCACTAAAAACAATGGCATCCGCCCAGTCAAGATCCTCTGAGCTTGCTTCAGCAATCTCTTTTGTGGCGTCTATATTGGCCTTCCAGGCCGCATTATTGTTAATCGCTGCTTCGGGCGCTAGTTCATGAACCTTGCGCAAACGAACTTCTGCACCTGCTTCTTTGGCAGCCTCAGCTGCCCAGCTTGCCAATTGATAATTAATGCCTGTCATACTGTAATAGATGACTGCCAATTTAACCTTTTCCATAGAGATCCCCCTATCATTTTATAGATGACTAATCATAGCTTAACCTGATAGAGTAAAATTTATAGGACTTAATATTTCTGTTTGTGACAATTGTTTATGACAATTACAGTATTATTTTCGACATAACTGTCGTTAGCCTGCTTTAGTTCAGAAAGTTATTCGTGTGTACATAACAAGCAAAAAGTATATAATGAGTGGAAAAGCAATGGATGAGGAGGTGGATGGTTCATGAAGCCCATTAAAAAGTCACTTGTGCAACCCTTGTTGGACAGTTTTCTAAACTGTGATGTATACCTCCACCTGGAGACAACCAATGGAGCCTATGCCGTTCATACCAAAGAGCGCAGCATGTCTGCGGGTGCGTATATTCGCAATGCTCTCATTTCCTTTGGACGAGGGATCATCACGGGCGACGGACCCTACCGCGTTGGACTCAAACTAGAACTCGGCTGGGTGTATGCCGAAGGACTGACCGATTTTGAAATGAGCCAAGAAGGTCAGCTTTTACTCGCGGGCCATGATCAAGAGGGACGACTGGCTGTGGCTCTTGAACTCAGCTTGTGCCCATTTGAATGATAAAATCCAGAATAACGGGGAGGAAGTAATCTTGGAACAACACGTTCTCGTAGTATTCCCCCATCCAGACGACGAAACGTTTGGTTGTGGGGGGACTTTAGCTCAATTTGCCAAATCAGGAATTCCTGTTACTTATGTCTGCGCTACTCTGGGAGAAATGGGAAGAAATATGGGCAAACCTTTTTTTGCCACCCGAGAGTCGTTGCCAAATATTCGCGCTGCAGAGTTGGATAAGGCTTGTGAGGCTATCGGCATTCAACAAATCATTAAACTTGGGTTGCGCGACAAAATGATTGAGTTTGAAGACCCAGACATATTAACCGATAGGATTGAACGGATCCTCCGTGAAATCCACCCCTCCCTCGTACTTACACACTATCCTGGCTATGCCGTGCATCCAGACCATAATGCTCTAGGTGCCGTGACAATCAATGCCATTTCTCGTCTTTCCCCGGCCGAACGCCCTGTAGTCTACGCTCATGCCTTTTCTCGAGGCAGTCAGAAGGTGCTCGGCCCGCCAGATATAATCAACGACATCTCCGCCATGTCTGAAGTGAAGCTCGCTGCAATACGCGCCCACAAATCACAATCGCAAGCCATTCTCGAACGTATCGCCAATGGGAAACTCAAGAAACAATCCCAAGACAACACGTTCATTGACATGCTTGCGCGCGAATCTTTCTGGACCTACAATTTTTCGTAAGTCACTTCTTAACTGCGTTAGAGGTGCATGATAGAACAAAATAGGCCGTTGGCAACTACTGCCAACGGCCTATTTTTAGAGGGTTAAAGATTAAAGGCCACTCTCTTTACTGCCATCATAGAATTTATGCCCCCCCGAGAGATTATAAACGCTCTTAAATCCGTGATTGATCAAAACACCTTGAGTTGCGTTGCCTGTTACCCCCATATTGCAATAGGTAACGGTCGGTTTGTTAGGGTCAAGCGCTTCTAATTTCCCTCTTAGCTCGTGAAGAGGAATATTCACGGCACCCGGCAAATGCCCTTTTTTCATGTAATCATCACTGCTTCTGGTATCAATGATCTGTAATTCTTCCGTGGACTTTCTAAACTCATCAGACGTGATTAGTTTTCGACCCTGGCTAATAGCATTTTCCAAGATCATACCCGTATAATGCACGGGATCTTTTGTCGTCGAAAAAGGTGGCGCATACGCCAAATCCAAATGGAACAGCTCATCAACGGTCGCTTTATAAGTAATCAGGGTCGCAAAAACATCGATTCGCTTATCAACACCGTTGGTTCCAATAATCTGAACCCCGAGGAGCCTTTTAGTCTTCTTATCGGCTACTGCTTTAATCACCATTTCCCCGCCCTTAAAATAGCTTGGTTTATCAGGCTTGATATTATGGCAAATCTCGATTTCAAAACCTTCATCAAGTGCTTCTCTTTCTGAAAGTCCTGTTGAAGCTATGGCTAAATTAAATAATTTAAAAATCCCTGTTCCAAGGTTTCCTCTATAAGTCAGATTACCGCCTGTTAAAGCATCTCCAGCGATCCTGCCCGTCTTATTAGCTGTCGACCCGAGCGGACGATAGACTGGTTTGCCGGTAATGGCAGAAAAAGTCTCAATACAGTCTCCGCAAGCGTAGATGTCTTGAACATTTGTCTTCATTTGCTCATCCACCTGAATTGCGCCTGTTTTGCCGAGCGTAATTCCGATGTTTTGCGCAAGCTTTGTATTCGGACGAACCCCCGTTGCCATAATCACCATCTCTGCTGAAAGCGATTGTCCATCGCTAAGAACAACACTTTTTTCATGAATCGTTGAAATGCTCTTGGACTTAATGATTTTCACGCCGTTTTTTAGGAGCAGATTTTCAAGATACGTGGCCATATCAACATCGAGATTCGGTGTAATTTTATCTGCAACTTCAACAATAGTGACATCAATTTTTTGTAGCAGTAAATTCTCAAGCACCTCAAACCCGATAAAGCCGGTCCCTGCAATGACCGCAGTTATAGGCTTTTCACCATTCATATAATTTTTTATCGCTACAGCATTTTGAACATTCCTCAGAAAGAAAACATGCTTATGGTTAATCCCTTCGACCTTTGGAACAAAAGGGGAAGCGCCTGTTGCAATGATCAGCTTATCATAGGAATCAGTCAATACTTCTCCATTACCAAGATTCTTAACAAGCAAGGTTTTTTGATCCTTGTCAATCTCCATAACCTCGTGCTCTGTCTTAACTTTAATCTCATATTTCCCCTTAAAGAACGCACTGTCTCTTGGCGTTAATTCTTCTATATCCTTGACCTCTCCACCAATATAATAAGGTAGACCACACCCCGAATAAGAAATATTTTGGTCTTTTTCATAGATAATAATTTCAGCAAGATCATCATTTCTTCGTGCTTTTGCTGCTGCCGAGGTGCCTGCAGCTACCGCTCCAATCACTACAATTCTCATGATTATCCCCCTCGTCTTAATGTTCATACCGATTCAATCCTTGAAGACCTACGATCGTTTCGATATCCAATAACTGGTATTATCATAACATGCTAGGTCATCCTTCTCAAACTTAAACTGAAAACTGCTTTTTACTGAAATAACACCTCTACTGTTTCGCTTCCAGCTTTAAAACACCGCTTTAATCATCATCACCTTCTTAAATGTTTTCTAATTTTATGTTCATTAAATCCAGATTAAAGTTCCTATAACTTTGACTCTGAGCCCACATTTGCATGTTGTGATTCAACCTGCAAATGTGAGCTCATCACATGGGTTGTCTCTTACAAATGTTCTGCTTTGCGCCCTTTGACAAGAACATACGTTTTATATTATAGTATTTAGTAACGTGGAGTTAGGCGGTGTTAAAGATTGACATATATGATAAGTTAACAATCTTATCAGACTCAGCTAAATATGATGTAGCCTGCACTTCCAGCGGTGTCGACAGAAGTGGCAAGCTAGGCACTATAGGTAGTGCTGCTAAATCTGGCATATGTCATAGTTTTTCAGCCGATGGTCGGTGCATATCGTTACTAAAAGTGTTGCTGACGAATGTCTGCATCTTTAATTGCAAATACTGTATCAATCGTGAATCAAACGATATCGTTCGAGCGGCGTTTACGCCCTTAGAACTTGCAGAACTCACGATCAACTTCTATCGACGCAACTACATAGAGGGATTATTTCTTAGTTCAGGAGTGATCATCAGTCCCAATAACACGGTTGAACAAATGATTAAGACGCTTGAGTTATTACGTAACGTTTACCACTTTGGGAGCTATATACATGTCAAGGCCATACCTGGAGCAGATAATAGTCTCATTACGCGCTTGGGACTTCTAGCAGACCGAATGAGTATCAACATCGAGCTACCCTCTCAGGAAAGTTTAAAGCTTTTAGCACCCAACAAGACCAAGGAGTCCATCCTTCGCCCGATGGGCCTCATCAGTTCTACGATTCAGGAAAATAAATCTGATCTCGTGAAATTCCGTCACGCTTCCAAGTTTGTTCCAGCTGGACAGAGCACTCAGCTCATCGTGGGAGCGACGCCGGATACAGATCATAAAATATTAACCCTAACTGAAGCGCTTTACAAAAAATACAGCCTCAAAAGAGTTTTCTTCTCTGCCTATATGCCAGTCGCTGAACATTCACTGCTCCCTTCTTTAGATATTAAGCCACCTCTCATGCGTGAGCATCGACTTTATCAGGCGGACTGGCTCTTGCGGTTTTACGGGTTTGAAGCTAAAGAACTGCTTGATGAGCAGCATCCCAATTTCAATTTGGAGGTTGATCCCAAGTGCAATTGGGCGCTCAACCATTTAGACCAGTTTCCTATCGAGATTAACAAAGCGCCCTATGAGGTGCTTTTACGAGTACCGGGAATCGGCGTGACCAGTGCCAAGCGTATTCTTATCGCTAGAAGGAGCGGCTCGATTGATTTTTTAGGACTTAAAAAGCTAGGCATTGTCCTGAAACGCGCGCAGTATTTCATCACCTGTAAGGGAAAGATCCTGGAGGGTCTAAAAATAACGTCAGATGGAGCCCTCAGCACTCTCATGTCCAACCAGTACAAGCTTCCGTCCCAAGGTCCTCAACAGCTCTCCCTATTTCAGGAGCCTCCCATCACGAGAGAGGATGTGCAGCAATGCCTGACAGGACAGATCTAGTCTACGCTTATGATGGTAGTTTTGAAGGACTGATGTGCTGTGTTTTTGAAAGCTACACGCTGAAGGAGGTCCCCAGCGACATCCGCCCACCCAATGTCTCACAGCAGAGCCTCTTTGATACGGAAAAATGGATCAAATCCGACGATCACAAATCGGACAGAGTTTTTAATTCAATTCCCTCGAAGATCTCACACCAGGCTCAGGAGTTGGTTAAGCTCGGGTTTTTAACATGTGTTCCGAACAAAGAATTGTTAATCTATCGCTTCCTACGTTTGGGGTTTAAGCACGGGAGCAAGGTTATGACGATGCTTACGGATGATACGGTCTGTGCCCTCCAAAAGGCAGTTCACCACTTAACTAGCGAAAGCCATAAGTTCAAGGGTTTTGTTCGTTTTTCGATATTTGGTGAGGTCCTTGTGGCGGTGATAGAACCCAAGAACTTCGTGCTACCTCTTTTGTCACGGCATTTTTGTGATCGATTTCTTAACGAAACGTTTATGATCTATGATAAAACCCACAGCATGGCCTTAATCTATCGGTCACAAAAAACAGAGCTGATCTTTGTTGATGAGTTAACGTTGCCAAAAGTGGATGCGACTGAAATCGCGTACCGCCGTCTATGGAAGCAATTCTATAATACAATCGCCATAGAAGGTAGAAATAACCCCCGTTGTCGAAGGACGCTCATGCCGAAACGTTATTGGGGTCAACTGACAGAATTCAATCATAGTGATCAACTGTATGAATCTGATGAACCCCTTCAAGGGCTTGTTGCTGAAACTTCAGCTGACGTAATGTCTACTTCAATAGGATGGCTAAATATAAAGGAAGGAGTGGAATAAGTATCAATCACTTAATAGAAACCTATTTCGAAGCTCTGAGAACTGAAGAGGGTGAACTCCGAAACCAGGCCTATCAAGAAATTATAGTTGCGTCCAATGAGCCCGTCGCTTGGGCTTACGACGTCTGGGACGAAATGAAAAGCAACCTATCTCACGAAGACAATCATATGAGATCTATAGCGGCACAAATCCTGAGTAACCTAGCAAAGAGCGACCCCGAGAAACGCATGTTGAAGAATTTCCCTGAACTGATAGCCGTCACACAAGATAAACGCTTCGTGACGGCCCGACATTGCCTACAGTCGCTTTGGAAGATCGGACTCGCTGGAAATGAACAGCGACAAATGCTATAAAAGGACTTGACCATCGCTTTAAAGAATGTATCAGTGAAAAGAACGGCACGCTCATACGCTATGACATCCAAGTAGGGCTAAGAAAACTGTTTGATGGCTCAAAGGATGAAGACGTAAAGAAGATAGCTCTGGCCTGGATTGAACTGGAAGAAGATGAGAAATATAAGAAAAAGTACAGGGCAGTTTGGCGGAAGATCTAGCAGTATATTCTATACGAAATTCTACTTGACTTAAAGCAGGCTCTAAGGTATATGCTATTTAAAAGAGCGCTAAAGAGTTCGAATGTTAGAATAGTTATTTTGGAGGTTATTGACTTTGGAAAAATCTAACGTATATTTTACGGACTTTCACACGACGTCCAAAGAAAATTTACAACAAAAACTGACACGTCTGATCAAAACAGCAGGCATGAGTGAAATCGATTTTGAGAAGAAATACGCAGCCATTAAAATTCATTTTGGTGAACCGGGTAATTTATCCTACCTGCGCCCCAATTATGCCAAAACTGTCGTGGATATTGTGAACGAACTGGGTGGAAAGCCCTTTCTAACAGATTGCAATACCTTATATGTCGGTGGCAGAAAGAACGCGCTAGACCATTTGGACTCTGCTTACGTCAATGGCTTTTCTCCCTTTTCCACAGGTTGTCACGTGATAATCGGTGATGGCTTGAAAGGGACCGATGAAGTATTGATCCCCGTTGAGGGCGGTGACCATGTTAAAGAGGCAAAAATTGGTCATGCCATTATGGATGCCGATATATTGATTTCTCTCACTCATTTTAAGGGCCATGAAATGACTGGTTTTGGGGGTGCCCTTAAAAATATAGGAATGGGCTGCGGTTCCCGCGCTGGTAAGATGGAGATGCATAGCAACGGAAAACCTTATGTATTCACTGACAAATGTGTCGGTTGCGGCATGTGCACTAAAATCTGTGCTCACAGTGCCGTCACCGTGACAGAGAAGAAAGCTTCTATTAATCACGACAAATGTGTTGGCTGTGGCCGTTGCATTGGCATTTGCGCAGCAGACGCTATTAAGCCTGCTACGGATGAGTCTAATGAAATCTTAAATAAGAAAATCGCAGAATACACCTGGGCAGTACTCAATGGGCGTCCTCACTTCCACATCAGCTTAGTCGTCGATGTATCGCCCTACTGCGACTGTCACTCAGAGAACGATGTGCCGATTGTTCCAAATGTCGGTATGTTTGCCTCCTTTGACCCAGTTGCTCTGGACGTTGCCTGCGCGGATGCAGTCAACCGCCAGCCTGTTATGATCGGCAGTCTCCTAGACAAAAGCCTCCGTGAGCACCATGACCATTTTACAGATGTCAGCCCAACGACCGACTGGAAAGTTGCCATTGACCATGCCATGAAGCTGGGCGTGGGTACCAAGAAATATGAGTTGATTACAATTTAATTCTCGTTCACGGTTTTGCGAATAGACAAAACAGGCCCAGCGGACACAACCGCTGGGCCTGTTTTGTCTATTTATGGTTGAACTTGAAGATCAAGCCGTTTATACTAAGCCTATAACTTCGAGTTAGCGCTAAGTCAAACATTAAAGATGACTTAGCGCTAACCTATATAGAGGAGAATTTACGAATGAGATACACCATCAGCCAAGTTGCAGAAAAATTTGATCTAACGGCACACACAATACGCTATTATGATAAAGAAGGTCTCTTGCCCTTTATAGAGAGAAACAAAGCGGGAAATAGACAATTTTCAGACAAGGATTTCGATTGGCTGAAACTTATTACTTGTCTAAAAAACACAGGAATGCCCATTAAACAAATCAAGCTCTATATACAATGGTGTCTTCAAGGAGATGAAACCCTGGAACTGCGAAGGCAAATGTATATAGACCATCGCCAAGAGGTTCTGAAGCAAATTGATGATTTACAGAAAAACCTCAAAAGCATTGACTACAAGCTTGAATTCTATGATACTGCGTGCAATATCCCTGTCAACAAATGACCTACTGGAAAGTAGTAGGAGGATGTCTAAAACAAATGACAGGAAACCCAGTGGTTAGGAGAAATCTCTTTCAGTACCGGACTCTTTAGTGTGCAAGGTTCAAACGCCTTAAAACAGCGGGAAGAGAAGTGACAGCCAGCGGGCGGATTAATGGGACTTGGTACATCACCCGTTAGAATAATGCGTTCCTTTTTCTTTTCCGGATTAATGATGGGGATTGCGGAAAGCAGCGCCTGGGTGTACGGGTGAAGGGGGTTTGCATAAAGCTCCCTCTTCGGTGCGATTTCCACCAGTTTTCCCAGATACATCACACCCACCCGGTCGCTAATATGTTTGACAACGTTCAAGCTATGGGCAATAAACAGATAGGTAAGCCCGAACTCCATCTTTAAATCACCGAGCAAATTTAATACCTGGGCTTGAATAGAAACATCCAGCGCAGACACTGGCTCATCACAGACAATCAGCTTGGGCTCGACAGCTAGTGCACGGGCAATGCCCACGCGCTGTCGCTGACCACCGGAAAACTCATGCGGATAACGATTGCGCTGGTGCCTTGCCAGACCCACACAGTTTAACAGATAGATGACCCGCTCTTCTACTTCCTTCTTCGGCAGCAGCTGATTGATGATGATCGGCTCGGCGATGATATCGCCAATCGTCATTCTGGAATTTAAGGAAGCATAAGGATCCTGAAAAATCATTTGGATATCCTTGCAATAGGAACGACGCTGCGTTTCATTCAGAGCAGTTAGTTCTTTTCCCTCAAAGAATATTTTTCCGTTTGTAGGGCTGTAAAGATTGACGAGTACTTTACCCAGGGTTGTTTTGCCACAACCGGATTCACCAACTAGACCAAAAGCCTCCCCTTTGCCGATGGTAAAGGAGACCTCATCCACTGCTTTTAAAACAGAAACAGGCTTACCGAGCAAACTGGTCTCAACGGTGAAATGTTTGGAAAGGTCTTGAACCTCCATCAATACTTCGTTTTTCATATTGCGTTCAATTCCCCCTCCTTGACTTTGTCATATAAAAAGCAGCGAACCTTATGTCCATCAAGCTCTTGCAGCTCCGGCATTTCTTGAGTGCAGCGTTCCATGCAACTGTCACAACGATCGGAAAAGGGACAACCAGGCGGCATACGCAGTGGGTTCGGCACCATACCCTTGATCATATACAAACGATCATCACTGTCATCGTCAATTTGAGGAATGGATTGCAGCAAACCGACGGTGTAGGGATGCAGAGGCTTAGCAAACAAGCTCTTCACATCAGCTTCCTCCACAATTTTACCGCAATACATCACGATAACCCGGTCGGCAGCTTCCGAAACAACCCCCAAATCATGAGTGATGAGCAGCACCGCCATATGGAACTTTTCCCTCATCTTATAGAGCAGTTCCAGAATTTGGGCCTGTATTGTTACATCAAGTGCCGTAGTCGGTTCATCTGCAATTAACAATTCCGGATCACAGGAAAGTGCCATAGCCGTCATGACCCTCTGGCGCATGCCACCGCTCATCTGGTGAGGATAGTCATTGGCACGTTCTGCTGGCGAAGGTATACCAACTGTATCCAACATTTCAATCGTTCGTGCCAGTGCTTGTTTTTTGGTAATCTTCATATGCGCCATGATGTTTTCCATAATCTGAGTCTTGATTCGCGAAACAGGATTTAAGGAAGTCATCGGTTCTTGAAAGATCATGGAAATCTGGTTACCACGAATTTTTCGCAATTCCTCCTGACTCATCTTGTTCAAAGGCTGGGATTTGAAATTGATTTCTCCGCTAGAAATTCTGCCCGGTAGCTGTAAAAGCCCCATGATAGAAAGGGAGGTAACGCTTTTTCCTGAGCCCGATTCACCAACAATGGCCAGAATCTCGCCCTTATCTATGGTAAAACTGATATCATCGACTGCCTTAACAGTACCACGTTTCAGTTTAAATTCAGTGGTTAAATTCTTTACTTCCAGCAACATCCTATTCACCACCCTTATTTTATTCGGGATTTTGGATCAAGCGCATCTCGAAGCCCGTCGCCAAGTAAGTTAAAAGCAAGTACCGTAAGCGTAATGGCTATGCCAGGAAAAATCAGGGTATAGGGTGCATTAAATATAAAGCCCCTTGACCTACCCAACATATCGCCCCACTCAGCATACGGGGGCTGAACGCCCAAACCCAAAAACCCGAGCGCTGAAGTGTCTAGCACAGCCGTGGAAATACCCAAAGTGGCACGCACGACAATTAGCGACATAATGTTCGGCAATATATGCTTGAAAATAATACGCCCATCCTTGTTGCCGATGACCTTTGCCGCCTGAACGTAGTCATTTTCTTTGACAGAAAGAATACTACCGCGCACGAGGCGGGCATACTCCGGAATGGACACTAGGCCGATCGCAATCACTGCTTTGTCCAACCCCTTGCCCAACGCCGCCATGAAAGCGATAGCGAGCAAAATAGATGGGATGGCCAGCATCATATCCATGATTCGCATAATGATGGCATCTGTCCTTCCGCCACGATACCCGGCAAGCGAGCCTAAGAAAACGCCGACCGAGAGCGAGATCGTTACCGCAGCAATTCCCACAGATAGGGAGATTTTTGTGCCGTCAAGGACTCTACTGAAGATGTCCCTGCCCAGTTGATCTGTTCCAAACCAGTGCTCAGCATTTGGCCAGACAAAGCTTTGGGTCATGTCAGAATAATTGGGATCATAAGGCAAAATCTGCATTCCCAGCAGTTGGCTCAGCCATACGGTCACCGCAATCAGTGCGAGCAGTCCTATGGTCAACAGGCCAGCGACAGCCGCCTTGTTCTGCCTGAGGGTTTCCCACATTTCTTTTAGCTGCGATTCCGGTTTTTCCACATATTCTTCAGCCTGTATCAGCTTCTTATCTGAATTCGTATCGAAATCTTTAGCCATACAAGCTACCTCCCATTTTCAGAATATTTAATACGCGGATCAAGGAACGCATAAATCACATCGACCAGTAAATTCATAAAAACGAAAACAGCCGCGATGAGCAATACGACACCTTGCACCACAGGAAAGTCCGATTTCAAGATGCAGGTCACGGTATAGGCACCAATACCTGGCCAGGAAAACACGGTTTCTGTCAGCACGGCACCGCCGAGAAGACTACCAAGCTGTAGCCCAATCACCGTGACAATGGGAATTAGTCCGTTGCGAAGACCATGTTTGAAAATCACCCGGCCTTCAGAGATTCCCTTCGCTCTCGCAGTGCGGATATAATCCTGCTGTAAAGTTTCCAGCATACTGGAACGGGTCATCCTTGCAATGATGGCCATGGAATACATCGCCAAGGCACTCGCGGGTAACACCAGATGCCGCAAGGCATCCATAAAGGCGGCGCTATTGCCTGCAATGAGAGTATCAATTAAATAAAAACCGGTAACATCCCCCGGTTGCAACAAAGCGTTGATTCTACCGCTAGAGGGAAGCCAATGTAACGTTCCTGAAAAGAAAATAATTAGCAAAATGCCCAGCCAGAAAATTGGCATAGAAACGCCGATCAGGGCCACCAACATACCTGCATTATCAAACAACGAGTTTTTCTTTACAGCAGAGACCACGCCAATCACGATACCGAAAAAAGAAGCGAGTATGATTGCCAGAAAAGCCAACTCAATCGTGGCTGGAAAGCGGTCTAGAATTTCCTCGATGACGGGAATCTTGGTGTAATACGAGGTACCAAGGTCACCTGTTAAAGCTCCCGTGATAAAATTAAAGGCTCTTTTCGTAAATATTGTGGGTATTATCAGCCAATCCATGTTATTATATTCATAGGACAACCAGTAGGGGGTATGGCTATGGATACCTTGGATATATTCAATGAGTTTGCAAAGTTATCGCCTTTTCATAAGGAAC
>DASRMG010000057.1:0-31326 GCA_035648035.1 Desulfosporosinus sp.
GGGGAATATGGTGAGGGTTACTTCCGAATTTCGCTTACAATTAGTACGGAACGACTTCGAGAAGCGTTAGCCCGAATAAAGGATAGCTTGGGGAACTTCGAATTTTAGTGAACTTATAGGCGCATCTTTGCAGGAAGATGCACTTTACATAAATCATAAAGGGGTGAATATTCTCGATTGATCTAAATCGGGAAGATGTATGGCAAATAGCATGACGGGATTTGGGCGGGGTGAGGCAAGCAGAAGCGGCTATCGTATTTCTATCGAGCTGAAAGCTGTGAACCATCGATTTTTAGAGATCATAGTGAGAACGCCTCGTCATTTAACTAGTTTCGAGGAACAAATACGAAAAACGTTGCAGGGGAAGTTCCAGCGTGGCCGGATTGAAGTGTATGTTAATGTGGTTAATTTAATAACCATGATTTTGGGGAACGTTTTCAATTTATTTGACAGAGGTTTCCGCAGGATAACACCTCTTTTTTGGTTGATTTGGAGTAGCATCTTATTATACCGAAAACCGAATGTTCATACGGATCTTCACCGTTATTTTGTCTCTTTTTTGGCCGAAATAATGACTATTGTGTGGGTGAAAAACTTCAGTAAATATAAATACAAAGTGCATCCTTTTTAAAGATGCGCTTTGTATTTCCCTAGAGAGCAGATAAAATCACTGTTTGTTTTAGAGTTAACTTGATACATCGAAACTAAAGTTGATTGGACAACTATACTTAGAAAACTATAAAATATTCGTGGATAATACCAGGGAAAAGTGCAGGATGGCAACAAGTGTTGCAATCTAACAACACTTGTTGGCACTTGATGCAAGAAATTTGCTGCAAATGTGCAACGTTCGAAGGGGGTACTTATTACACAAGGGTAATATTGGCTGATTATAGTCACTTAATAACCCGGTGATTGCAAGAACTCTAGGTTTTTCACTAAACATGTAGTAGTCTGAAATATCTTAGAAATAATACGGATGAATCCTTATTCAATGCGTATATCGTGGGATAATTGGAGTAGTATTTAAGATTTTGAAAGAGAATATGATTAAAACTTGACTGTTAAGGTCAAAGGCCGAAATACCAATATAAAATAGTTAAATAAATATTCGTTTAATTGCAATATTAGCAATATTTTATTGTGTTTATCTACAAGTTTTGAATGTTTCAACCTTTGCTAGGTCTGATGATGAAAAATTAATATCGCAAAACTCAGGTTTTAAATGCTAGTGTATCAATCAATAGATACACTAGCATTTTTAGATAAAAAAGATAACTCTTATTTTGCTCTATTGTAACTGTTGGCACAGAAGTTGCAATAGAGTTGAGGTGTGAGATGGTACGACATGGGCTTATCTTATTGCAGTGAAGGGACAATCGGTAACAGGAGGCGAGAAGATAATTAAAGTAATGGTAGTCAAGAATTGTAATACAATAGTATTTAATAACTTAAAAAATAATTGCATGAATAACTCCGTTTTATGACGAATAGTACAATCGTACAATCTGTGATCATATTAACAGAAAGTGGGGGACAAGTATGAAAGCTACAGTATGGAAAGGCGCGGGGAGAATGAAAATTGAAAATCTGCCAACCCCGACTATAGGCGCTAGAGAGGTATTAATTAAGGTCAAAGCAACCGGCATTTGTGGCTCGGATTTAACAATTTTTCAAGGCAAATTCCATAAACATCGTGCAATACCACCTATGGTTTTAGGGCACGAGTTTAGTGGGGATATTGTTGAGATCGGAAAAGAAGTTAAACACGACTTAAATGTAGGTGATCGAGTCTTCGTTGATCCCCTAATTCCTTGTGGGGAGTGTTATGCCTGTAGAGAAGGGTCATCACATGTATGCTCCACATTAAAGTTAATTGGAATAGATATAGATGGTGCTTTTGCAGAATACGTCAAGGCTTCCGCTGATAGGGTTTATTTGCTTCCGGAGCGATTGACATATGAAGAGGGGTGTGTTGTTGAACCGTTAGCGGTGGCCGTACACGCTGTTCGTCGGGCTCAGACAAAAGTTGGAGACGCAGTATTGGTCGTTGGAGGAGGTCCGGTTGGTGTTCTTATTGCATTGGTTGCTATTTGTGCAGGAGCAAACCCAGTAGTAATTACTGAAATACAAGATTATAGAACTGGTTTAGCCGAGACATTAGGAATTAAAGTTGTTAATCCTCTAATACCTGGAGCATTAAGTGACAGCATGAAAAATGATTTTGCTGGTATCGGCCCTAATATTGCTTTTGAGGTGACTGGGACTGAACAGGGTACTCAGCAGTCAATTGATTGCGTTCGAATTAGAGGGACAGTAGTCCAAGTTGGCGCACCGAAGGGGAATACCGATCTAGACGTAAGAAAAGGAAATTTTGCCGAGCTCTCAATTGTAGGTTCAAGAGTATATGGTCCAGCGGACATACAGATTGCAATTAATCTATTGGCTACTGGAAAGTTTAGTGTAACCAGTTTGTACCAAACCTTCCCTTTCGAGGAGTGTTCTAAAGTTTTTCAGCAAATAATTGCAGGTGACTGTAATCTTATGAAGCCTGTAATACTACCACCAAAATCTTGATCGAAACACAGTAACAAGAGTTTTTCAGGCTGATGCTTTCGGAGCCGTTGTTCTGTTTTGCTCATAGCTAACCTCCTCGCTTAATATCCAGAGAAAGATTATCTCATGTGTAATAAGCTGGTGGGAGCTATTTGACACATAAGTTGTAAAGTATTAAAACATTAAATGGAGAATCAATTAGCAAGACTCCATTTTTCTACAAGAAACGGGGGGTATGGGAATATGAATAATTTGCAAAAAAATAATTGGGAACAATTCGCCATCAACATTAGAATCGAAACCCTGCGTGCAATCGGACACCTTGGTTTCGGCCATGTTGGGGGTTCAATGTCAATCGTGGACACTCTAGCCGTGTTGTACGGAGGAGTTATGAAGGTAGACCCTCAGAATCCAAAATGGGAAGACAGGGACATGCTGGTAGTTTCTAAAGGACATGCGGGACCTGCCGTTTACACCTCTTTAGCTTTAAAGGGTTTCTTCCCTATTGAGGATTTACTGACACTCAACCAGGGTAAAACGCACCTGCCTAGTCACTGTGACATGAACTTAACTCCGGGCATTGATATGACGACGGGATCTTTGGGTCAAGGTTCATCCCTAGCTGTTGGTATGGCTTTAGGGAATCGTATGGATGGGCGAGATAACACAACCTATCTGATTCTAGGTGATGGTGAGATGCAAGAAGGCCAAGTTTGGGAAGCGATTACATTTGCGGCACATCAAAAGTTAGAGAATCTAATCACCTTTGTTGATTACAATAAGCAACAACTTGATGGGTACACAAAGGATGTAAATGACATGGGTGATATTGCCGAAAAGTTCAGGACATTCGGTTGGAATGCACAAGCAATAGATGGACATGATGTACAAATGATCTATGAGGCTATTCAAAACGCAAAAAAAGCTAAAGGCCAGCCATCTGCAATAATATTAAATACAATTAAGGGCAAAGGATGTTCATTTGCCGAAGGCAGTCTAAACAATCACCACATTCCCGTAACACAGGAACAAATTGAAGAAGCTATAAAACAATTGAGTTAATATTAGGCCCTATTACCTACCTATTCTTGGGCTGCTGAAAAAAGTGTAAGGGGTGACTTTAATGAGTATATTATTGTCCGAAAAGAGAATGCCGGAAAAGGAACTAATGAGGGATGAATATACTAAAACACTAATCGACATAGCTCAAGATAACGAGAATATTGTTGCACTTGATGCCGATTTGGTGAAGGCGATCGGTATGTCCCCTTTTTTTAATGCCTTTCCGCACCGTAGTTTTGATGTTGGTATACAAGAAGCAAATCTGATCGGTGTTGCTGCGGGGTTATCATCTACGGGTAAGATTCCATTTGCGCATACCTTTGCGGCATTCGCATCACGGCGAGCTTTTGATCAAATTTTTCTTTCCGCAGGATATGCCAAATTGAATATCAGGATTATTGGAACAGATCCGGGAATTACGGCTGAATTTAACGGTGGAACTCATATGGCTATGGAGGACATGGGGATTTTAAGAACAATTCCGGGAATAACGCTAATTGAGCCAGTAGATTCTGTCATGTTAAAGAATGTACTTAAGCAGATTGTGGATCCATACGGGGTGTTTTATATAAGGCTATTTAGGAAAAATGCAATTAAGGTATATGAGGAAGGATCTAATTTTGAAATTGGCAAAGCGGTAGAACTACGGCCAGGCTCAGATGTAACGATCATTGCCAGTGGGATTATGGTTAGTGAAGCACTAAAGGCAGCTGAAGAATTGGAGAAAGAAGGAATACTAGCTCGTGTAGTCAACATTTTCACCCTGAAACCTATCGATAAGGAAGCAGTTATTAAATGTGCAGAAGAAACTGGGGCAATAGTTACTGCGGAAAATCATAATATAATTAATTGTCTTGGTTCAGCAGTAGCAGAAATATTGGGCGAAAACTATCCTGTTCCTATGGAGCGTGTGGGAGTAGATGATGTTTTTGGAGAAGTAGGTCCAATAGATTACTTGCATGAAAGGTTTGGCCTTACTTGGCAGGCAATTGCCAATAAAGCTAAATTGGTCATTGATAGAAAGACTAAAGGCCAACGCCAATTATCAAGTAACCAAATACAATCACATTAATAAAATTCCAGTTGTAGCTATCTCAAACAAAATTTAAGGAGGAGTAGTTTGAAAGAGTTCCTAAATGTAACTATGTAAAAAAATGGGCACACCAAAATAAGCCCACAAAGTGGACTTCAAAAAATAATTATTAAAGTGTTAAGTTGTATTGTGTAAATCGGGTATTTGGTAACCTAATGTTTGCAGGTAGCGTATAGCCATTTCCTCAGTGATCTGCGAGGCATAAGTTTGTTTTGGTTTGGAGTCAATTGTGTATAAGTCATAGTTAAATGACTCATCCTTATCCAGCATATGGTAGATACAATTTAGCAGTGAATGTGCAATGGCAATAATGGCCTTTTTGTGACCTCGGCGTTTTCTAATCTGGTCATAACGGATTTTAAAATACGTACACTTTTTACTTTTAATTGCAGCATTTGCACATTGAACTAATAGTGGCTTGATATAAACGCCAGCTTTTGAAACACGTACGGATTTCTTCTTGCCAGCACTTTCATTGTTTTGCGGAGTAAGTCCAGCCCAGGAGCATAGATGTTTGGAAGAATTGAAAACGGACATATCACTACCTATCTCACCGATTATAGCGATGGCAGTAAAAATATTCTTAATGCTAGGCAATGATAAAATTATCTCTATTTGTGGCAAATATGGCTGAGCTAAGCCTAAAACAACAGTTTCAATATCCTCTATGTGTTTCTCAATGTTCTCTAAATGATGAAGACAAACACGCATTTTATCTGCTTGTGGCTTAGTCAAATTCCCATTGATTGATTTTGTAATTGTTTCTGCTTTATTTTGCATAGTTCCGTGCAACATTAATGAAACATCAAAATCCTTATCATCCGGATTATCAAGGATATGGTTAATGACTTTCATAGAGCTTACGCCAAAGGTATCAGAAACTACACTAGAAATCATAATATTTGACACAGTTAGAGAGCTTTGGATGCGGTTTTTCTCACTTGATTTAAAGTTGATGAGCTTAAACCTATACCTCATTAAATCACGAATTTGACGAATTGGTAGGGGTGGTATAAAGCTACTGGGAACTAAACCGTGCTTGTGTAAATCGCAAAGCCAAATAGAATCCTTTTTATCGGTTTTCTTACCACGAATACCTTTAACATACTTTGGATTAGCAACGACAACATCACAGTATTCTTCCAAAACATTAAAGACAGGGTGCCAGTACTTGCCTGTAGACTCCATACAGACATTGATGCAAGATTGAGATTTCAGCCAATCTAAAAGTTTGTGCAAGCTCTCGGTAAAGGTCGAAAATTGCCTCGTTTGGTAATCCGTAACACCCGATTTGTTAGTAGAACCAATCGTTGCAACCACAAACTTTTTGTGGACATCAATTCCACAGCAGATAGGAAAAACAATTCTTAGCATAAACACATCCCCTCAACAGTTTATAGTGGATAAGCAGACATTGACTGTTTGCTACAAAATAAACGAGAATTGTTTATACAAAGATTAGTTTACGTGCTCAAAGGCACACTTATTTGTACTTGAAAATAGCAAACGGCACATCTTATTATGCGGGCAGTAAACTGCACCACTCACCTCCCCGTGCTCTGTAGTGTATCTGCTTATCCAAATTCATTATATCATCCAGGGAAACTTTCATTAAGCTTTTGTGCCTTGAGCACAGCGAAAGGAATGATACTTATTATGAAGAAAATTGCTCTAATTTTCATGGCGCTACTTCTGTCTCTATCTTTAACTGGTTGCGGAGATAAAGCGGTCACTACTAGCGGTGGAGACCAAAAAATTGTTATTAAATATACTCACGGATCGCCTGAAACAGATCCTCATCAATGGACTGCGCTAAAGTTCAAAGAGCTTGTTGGAAAATATTCAAACGGTAAGGTAGAAGTAACAATCTTTCCCTCGGGACAATTGGGAAGCGAACAAAGAGGGTTTCAAGATGTCCAGAATAATGTAGTACAAGCTACTTCTTTAGCAATCAATAACGCTACAGTATATTCACCTTCTATGGGTATTTTCGATTTGCCTTATTTGTTCAAAAGTAGAGAAGAGGCATATAAAGTAATAGACGGACTTTGGACTGATAGCGGGGATAAAATGATTAAAGAATCTGGCAATCGTCCTATAATTTGGTTTGAAGAGGGGTTCCGTGTACTTTCAAACTCAAAAAAAGAAGTTAAACAAATGTCTGACATGAAAGGATTAAAAATCCGTGTACCACAGAATGCTTTAATGTTAGGTGCATTTAAATCCTGGGGAGCGTCACCAACCCCAATTTCATGGGATGAGACCTTTAACGCTCTTCAACAAGGTGTAGTGGACGGGCAAGAAAATCCATATCCCATCATTAATTCTAATAAAATGTATGAAGTGCAAAAATATATTACTGATATTCATTATAAACTTTGGGTAGGTGCCGTTGTTGTTAACGAAAAATGGCTACAGGGGTTGTCTGCTGATGTACGTGAAGCCATCCTTAAAGCTGGAAAAGAAGCATCTATAGCTGAGAGAGATTATATTCAAGGTGTTGAAAAGGAAGCGAAGGATAACCTCATAGCGAAGGGAATGGTCTTCTCTGGTACACCTGTTGATGAGGATGTATGGATGAAAAACGCTATGGGAATCTGGCCCGATTATTATGACAAGATTGGTGGGACTGAGTTACTTGAAAAAGCAATGAAAATATTAGGTCGCGAGATGCCCAAAAAATAAATTCTATATGCCTGAATTCAACTGGGAGTAATGCGAATTACTCCCAGTTGATACACGAAGTAAGAGATATAATAATGAACACACTTTCACACTAAGAATTCCTAACAAAATGGGGGTAAGAGATGAAAGATGAATTTAATATAAAAGCAAAACTAAAATTTTTTATAGATAATTTTGAGGATATCACTAGTGGTTTATTCCTTGCTGGTGTAATCATCTTATTGTTTACTCAGGTAGTTATGAGATATATTTTTGGTAATTCCTTGGCATGGACAGAAGAACTTTCTCGTTATTTCTTTCTATATATGGTATACCTAAGTACATCTCTAGCTGCAAAACAAAGGACACATATTCGAGTGACAGCTCAGTTCAAGATTTTTCCTAGTCGATATAAGAAATACTTTATTTTATTCGCTGATTTTATCTGGGTTGGATTATGTCTGGTATTCTCATATCAAGGATTTAAATTGGTTATTGGTATGTTCGACAAACCTCTCATATCGCCTGTGTTAGGTTTCAGTCTGAAGTGGGTATTCATTATCATACCTATCTCTTTCCTGTTGCAAGTAATACGAGTGATTCAAGCGGACTACTTGGCCTTGAAGAATAATCAATCGCTTGTTGTAGAAGAAGGAGAGGTGGCGAGGAATGCCGATTGATGTAATGGTTTGGCTTATACTATTTGGTCTATTGCTATTAGGAGTTCCTGTTTTCGCCTCCTTGGGTACAGCAACAGTGATTGCTCTAACTATGTCAGATATTCCTCTTTCCATTATCCCTTTGGATTTATATAAGATTTCAGAGATGTTTCCGTTAATAGCCGTCCCAGCCTTCATTTTAGCGGGTTCAATCATGGAACGTGGAGGTATGGCTCAGCAAATAGTTGATGTAGCAGCTATTGCAGTAGGGCGTGTACGGGGAGGATATGCCATTGTAACAATCGTTGGGTGCATGTTTTTTGCAGCTATGATTGGCTCTGGTCCTGGTACAGTAGCAGCCATGGGGACCTTAATGATACCTTCAATGGTTCGGCAAGGGTATTCAAAGGATTACGCAGCTGGTGTATGCTGTACAGGGGGTTCTCTGGGTATTTTGATTCCTCCCAGTAATCCTATGATTGTGTATGGTGTTATCGCTAATGTGTCTATTTCTGGTCTCTTTATGGCAGGTTTTTTACCTGGATTCATGGTAAGTTTTGCCTTAATAATGACTGCTTATATTATTGCTAGAAAAAAAGGTTACAAAGGGTCCGATAGGGTTTATACAGCTAAGGAAGCTTTTTCGATAATTAAGACTGGTTTTTGGTCGTTAATGGCACCGGTCATAATTTTAGGTGGAATTTACACCGGGATATTTACTCCTGTTGAAGCTTCTGTCATTGCAGTCGTATATTCCTTGTTTGTTGGTACGGTAATCAACAAGAAAATTACTTGGAAAAGGCTTATCGAGTGTTTTCGAATGACCAATTCCTCGACAGGTACAGTGTTAATTGTTGTGGGTGTATCATTGTTATTTGGACGCTTCGTGACCATGTATCAAGTACCGCAACGTCTGGCAGCTTGGGTGATGTCGATTAGTACTGATCCTTTAGTAGTATTATCGATGATAGTAGTGTTCCTGTTTTTCCTAGGAATGTTCATGGAGACTCTGGCAACAATTGTAATTATTACTCCGGTTGTATTACCGCTGCTAATGACACTAGGTATTAATCCAATTCATTTTGGGATTATTCTAGTAATGACAAATGAAGTGGCACTTTTAACACCACCTTTGGGGGTTAACTTATTCGTAGCAATGGGGATATCAGGGTTGAGTCTGGAACGTATATCTAAAGCAGCATTTCCATTTGTGATAGCTTTAATAATCTGCGTAATACTTGTTGTGATATTTCCTCAAATTTCTCTATTTGTACCGAGTTTGTTTGGATACGTTCAATAGGGCAGTTAACAACCGATTTTTGCAGTGGCCTAACAGTCAGACAGGGCTTTGGGTCCATAAATTAACTGGTAAAATAAAGATTTTCCAGATCAGCGGAAATTTGTTGCAGAAGCTATCAAAGAATAAAGACTATCCGATATTATGCAAACGTTGACAACTTTGCAAACTCGACTTTATTTAGAAAATATTAACAGGATTAACTTCTTAGAGCAATAGGAGGAAAACATGAACAAGATAGCTGTATTAACGAGTGGCGGAGATGCGCCAGGCATGAATGCGGCGATCAGATCGGTCGTCCGCCGGGGTATATTCAGGCAAGTTGAAGTCGTGGGAGTTCGATATGGATATCAGGGATTGATTGCAGGCGATTTTCATCCCTTAGACTTGGGCAGTGTAGGGGATATTATTCATAAAGGGGGTACCAGCCTGTGCACTGCCCGGTGTGAAGAATTTAGAACTGAATGTGGGCGGGAGATGGGGCTCCAAAGGCTGAGGGAACAAAACATAGAGGGTTTAATTGTCATTGGTGGTGACGGTTCTTTCCGGGGAGCTCAAAAGTTGGACCAAGTGGGATTTCCCACAATAGGAATTCCTGCAACAATTGATAACGATATTGCGGGTACAGATTTTAGCTTGGGTTTTGATACGGCAGTGAATACTGTCATAGAAGCCATAGATAAAGTCAGGGATACTGCAACCTCCTTAGAAAGGATATTTGTCATTGAAGTTATGGGAAGAACTAAAGGGGACATTGCCCTTTGGGCTGGACTCGCTGCTGGAGCGGAATCTATATTAATCCCTGAAGTTCAACCCGATATGGATGATATCATCATACGTCTAATTCAGGGGAAACAGAGGGGTAAGAAGTATAGCATTATAGTCGTAGCTGAAGGCATTGCTAGCGCATATCAAGTAGCCAAGGATATCAATCTAAGAACCGGTTTTGAGACCAGGGTAACAGTACTCGGTCATATCCAACGCGGAGGATGTCCTAGTGCAATAGACCGGATGTTAGGGAGTCAAATGGGAGCAAGGTCTGTTGATCTTCTCTTTGACGGGCAGTCAGGGGTAATGGTTGGTATCCAAAATAACCAGATTGTCGATGTTCCTTTTGAAAAGGCTTTGAGCCAAAGTCACCAATTGCCATTATCCCTGTATTATTTGGCTCAATCGCTGGCCATTTAGGTTGTGCAGGAGGAGTGGAACAACGAATTTGCATTGTTTAACTCCTGTGGATTATTGTTCTATACAGGGAAAGCTATTACTTGTCAGTATAGAATATATATCAAAAATTCAGTGAGTTTTTAATGACTAATAGACTCTTTTTATTTTCTAATCATTAACGGAGGAGTGTTCAACATGATGACTTTTTGCAGTCCTAAACATCTTGAAGTAGGATTCAATAGTTTCAACCGTATTGGGGAACTCGTCAAATCGATTGGTGGGAACAACGTATTAGTTGTAATGGACGTATTCTTGGCTTCCCCACACATTGGCCTAGACAACAAAGTGAAAGCTATTTTGTCTAAAGCGGGTCTATCGGTCACAATATATAGTGGAATTACCAGTGAGCCAAATTCCGATAATGTAGAAGAGGGTTTGCAAGCTGCTAAAACATCGGGATGTGACTGTGTTGTGGCGCTAGGAGGCGGCAGTTCAATAGATGTAGCAAAGGCAGTTGCTGCTCTAGCTGCAAACCCTAATTTAGTTTTTAGTGACATTCCTATGCAAGCCCACTTGGAACGTTTACCGCTGATCGCTATTCCGACAACTTCGGGTACAGGTTCAGAAGCCACAAAGGTATCAGTAATTACCAATGTAAGAACTGGTATCAAGGAGAATCCAGGACACCCATCATTAATTCCGGACATCGCAGTACTTGATCCCCAACTACTCATCACTCTTCCACCGTCGTTATCCGCTTTTACGGGGATGGACGCTCTAACTCATGCTATGGAAGCATTCGTATCCAACAAAGCTAATAGCATGAGCGATTTATTCGCCTATGAGGCAATGAAAATTGTTGGACAATCCCTACCCAAAGTTTTCAAAGATGGGGAAGATTGGGAAGAACGCCGAAAGATGGCAATGGCTAGTTATTTTGCAGGGATTGCATTTTCTAATGCGTCAACTAACCTTGCTCATGCTGGCGGTCGTGCCTTAGGGGCATATTTTCACATTCCTCACGGATTAGGTGTGGCACTACTCTTACCATTTGTTATGGAATTTGGATTAGTGGTAGCGGAAGGCCGTTATGCTCGGGTAGCGGTGGCGCTAGGCGCTGATGCACAACTTTCTCAAAGTGAACTAGCCAAAAAAGCGGTTGATATTGTTAATGGTTTTAATGATTCTTTTGGAATTTGGGACGAAGCAAAATATAAATTCATTATTGACGTAGAGGCTTACCGCAAGGCCATTCCTAAAATGATAAGCAATGCTTTAGCCGGAAACGGCATATTGACTAATCCTAAGATTCCTTCTAAACAGGATGTGACTATGATATTCGAAAAGCTAGCTTTAAAATTAGTTGATAATTAACAACATTTAGAGCGACTAGTTTTTTCCATTATCGTTGTTGCTGAAGGGGTATCAAGAGTAGATCAATTGGCAAGGGTTTGTATGGGAAAATCGTTTTATGAAACGAGAGTAAACGTGCTCGGATATGTCCAACGGTGTGGCTCTCCAACCGAAGCGGACAGGCGACTTTTGGGGTATTATTTGGGACTTCATGGTAAAGAATATTAGATTCAGATATCCAACAACAATAAAAGGACCGAGGCGCAGCCTCGGTCCTTTTATTGTTGCCCTATACAATTTCTACAGAGTCGTTATTTTTTAGGTAGGCAGCGTTCGCTTCATCGATATCGATGTGCATTTCGAGTTTGTAGTTGTCACTAACCCGGACAAGCATTTCATTAAAGACTAACCCTCGAGCTCCGGGTGCTTTGACACTAATCCGGTCTTTATCTTTAACTCCGAATCGATTCGCATCGTCAGGATGCATGTGAATGTGTCGAGCTGCAATGATAGTGCCTTCTAGCAGGGTGGTTGATCCCGCTGGACCCACTAAAGTAAGACTTGCGGATAGGGACAACTCACCCGAATCACGGATTGGAGCCTTGACCCCCAGTTTGACACCATCCGAAACGGAGATCTCTACCTGAGTCTTGGTGCGAGCTGGTCCAAGCATGCGGACATTTTCGAGGACACCCCTTGGCCCTACGAGCGTTACCTTTTCTTCATAGGCAAACTGCCCGGGTTGTGACAAATACTTAAAGACCTTAAACTGATGATTGGCACCAAATAACTTGTGCACATCTTCCTTTGAAAGATGAACATGGCGATTTGATATTGCTACAGGAATATTGTTCGTTCCGCAGTTATCACGCAATTGTTTAATAACCGATTCGGCGATCAGGGTAACGAGTTGATTCTTATCCAATTCCATCCCCACTCCCACCTTAAAATGCTGCAAAGATTAACAAAGTTGTAGTTGTTTGAGGACTTGCTTGACAACGTCAGCAATGTCTTCGGATTTAAGATCACAGGAACTTGTATTACTCTTACCCGAAGAGGGTGATGCACAGCTGGTAGCTTTTGTATTGGAGGCGACTTTTTTGATTCCATAGGTTAAGCTTTTGACATTGATTAGGTGTTGGGGTCCTAAATTTTCAGAAATACTGCTCCCACCCCAAGTCCCGCAACCTAGAGTTAAGGAGGGCAATAACCCAGTAGTATATCCGATACCTCCAAGGGCGGAGGGGGTATTGACTAAAATTCGATTGACGGGTTTCATAAGGAACTCTCGGATGATTTGATCGTCCTGAGAATGGATGGCGAAGGAATGCCCAATGCCACCTAGTTTTAAGAGCTCAATACTGAGGAGGCAGGCGTCGTGCCAATCATTAACCGTATAGAAGCCTAAAACGGTGGTTAGTTTTTCATAGGATAGTGGATAACCCGGTCCATATCCTTCGAGGGGAGCAATTAAAACTTTAACTTCGGCAGGAACAATGAAGCCGGCTCTACGGGCAATCGTTTGTGGAGTTTGGCCGACTAAAGCAGGAAACATCCCACCTTTAGGATTTATGACGACGCTACCGACTTTTTTAACTTCTTCAGGAGAAAGAAAATATGCGCCTTGACGTTTCAATTCTGCGATAATTTCGTCCTTCACAGGCATATCTGCAATGATTGCCTGTTCTGAAGCACAAATCATCCCATTGTCAAAGGATTTACTAGTAATAATGTCACAAACGGCTTGTTTGATATCGGCGCTCCGTTCTATGAATACGGGGACATTACCGGGTCCTACTCCGAAGGCTGGCTTACCGCAGCTATAGGCAGCTTTCACCATTGCTGACCCCCCGGTTGCAATAATAACGGAAACATCGTTATGATGCATGAGTTCTTCTGTTGCCTTCATAGAGGATTTGGAGATACACCCTACTACTCCATCCGGAGCACCAGCTTGCATAGCGGCGTGATTAATTATTTGGGCAGCGGCAAGACTACATTTCCCGGCGGTGGGATGGGGAGAGAATACGATAGCATTGCCACTTTTGATCGCACAGATCGCATTATGAATTACGGTTGAGGTCGGGTTCGTGGTTGGAGTAATGGCTGCGATTACTCCAACTGGAACAGCAGCTCTGATAATCTTTAAGTCAGGATCTTCACTGATAATTCCAATCGTTTTGATATCTTTAATCGCATCATAGACGTCCCTAGAAGCAAAAATATTTTTTGTGATTTTATCCTCAACGATTCCGTAATTTGTTTCCTCAACGGTCATACGAGCTAGGGCTTCTGCATTTTCTTCGATGGCTTTCACGATAGAGACTAAAATATCATCAATAGTTTTTTCGTTAAAACTAGCTAAACCTTGCTGGGCTTCCTTTGCTTTCTTAACTAAATCCCGGGCATCTTGAATAGACGCTAAATCATAATCTAAACACACTTAGTGATCATTCCTTTCGATCAATTCCGAGATTATGGGGTTTAATTTTGCTTATGAGTTATTCTTAGTCTTTTTTTGTGGCACGCGAACCTCTGCTTACTTTTTTTCCAATTGCCCACCATCATTAGGAAGGATCATTTCAACATCCGCATGAGGCCTTGGGATAACGTGAACTGATTTTAATTCACCAACACGCGCAGCAGCAGCGGCGCCAGCATCTGTAGCAGCTTTAACGGCACCAACATCTCCGCGAACCATGACGGTGACTAAACCACCACCTACGAGAGTTTTACCAACCAAACGAACATTAGCGGCCTTAACCATGATATCAGCCGCTTCAATAGCACCAATCAGACCTTTTGTTTCAACCATTCCTAATGCATCCTGTTGCATGATTTTAGCCTCCTTAAATTTAATAATATAAAATGTTCGCTTACTTAGGAAGGATTGCTTCAACATCGGTATGAGGTCTTGGGATAACGTGGATAGAGATCAATTCACCAACACGCGCAGCAGCGGCGGCGCCAGCATCTGTAGCTGCTTTAACGGCACCAACATCCCCACGAACCATGACGGTGACTAAACCGCCACCTACGAGAGTTTTACCAATTAAGCTAACGTTAGCTGCTTTAACCATGGCATCAGCTGCTTCAATAGCACCGATCAGACCTTTTGTTTCAACCATTCCTAATGCATCTTGTTTCATTTCAAATAGCCTCCTTATTTTTTGCTGTCATTGGGAAGAATCTTTTCGACATCGGTATGAGGTCTTGGAATAACGTGGACGGAAATTAATTCTCCCACGCGGGCAGCAGCAGCGGAGCCAGCATCTGTAGCTGCCTTAACGGCACCAACATCTCCGCGGACCATGACGGTGACTAGGCCACCACCGACTAGGGTTTTTCCAATTAAAGTCACGTTAGCCGCTTTAACCATAGCATCAGACGCTTCGATCGCGCCGATCAGACCTTTAGTTTCAATCATTCCTAAAGCATTGTCCATGAATAGTTCCTCCCTAAATTAAATCTATTTTTTTACTTAACCGAAGTTGCGACATAGAGTAATCTGACGTAGTGAGAAGTTGAGAACGTGATCTTGGTGTCTGCAGGGATGAAAATTGTATCCCCAGCTTTACCGTTATACGTATTGCCGTTCACACTACACTCTAAAGTCCCGTCGAGTATATAATGGAGCTCATCGTGTTTGATGTGAATGGAATAACTCGTCTCCTCAAGCGTCATAAAGCCAGTCGAAATATTTGAACTTTCCCTGGAGTTAAATAACTCTTTTATCTTTACGTTGTCTTGGGGATTACCTGTATCATAGTTTTCTAATACGACGCTGTCTCCTTTGACTAGCCTCAGTCCGCTGGAATCAACTTCTTTAATTAGTGCAGAGGGCTGCTTCGAAAGGTTAAGACACGCCATAACCTCCTCGACGATCTTGGAAACTATGATTGGATCAAGGGGAGATGAAGGGACGGAGGTAGATGAGGGAACGGATGAAGGTGCTGACCCCACGATGATCTGGATTCCTTGATCCTTGGCCATATCTTTTGCTGAAGGAGTAATGATACTTTCTGCGTGTATATAAAAGGCGGTTTCGTCGTTTTCAGCCACTTTTTTTACGTCAGCAGCTGTAATTAGAGTCTTCAATAATCATGTCACATCCTTACTCTTGAACAAACAAATTGCAAACTAGCATAGACATTGCTTTAAATTATAGTGTGGGGAAGGAATAACGACTTTTTCGATGAGCATCCCTCGTTCTGAAGCTAAGACAACTCCTGCTTCGATCGATGAGGTTACGGAGGAAACGTCCCCTGTTAGCGTTACAAACGATTTCCCACCAATTCCCATACCAATCCGGATCTCGATCAAATCAACTTGACCCGATTTAGCTGCAGTGTCAGCAGCTACGATTAACGAGGCGATGGAGAACGTTTCGATAATTCCTAAAGCCCTGATCTCAGAAACTTGGGTGGAGCAAGAGATCGCCTTAATCACTTGTGGATGCACATTGGGGAGGGTGAAATCATCGAATACTGAACTGGCTCCGATCCTCTTCCCAGCATCCACAGAACTTTGGACTGCAGCGACATCGCCGCTGACCATGACTATATATTTTCCAGGACAAACAGGCTTTGCTTCAAGAAGTTCTACTTGAGCCGCTTTGAGCATCGCATCGGCAGCTTCAATTCCTTTGGCTATGCTATTAAGTTCTACAAACCCTATGGCCTCCATCTCTATTTGTCACTCCCTTCCATCAAACAGATTACTATGCTATCGGTTATCTCCTTGATAACGCCACTGATACTGGCATGAATATTCGCTCCTAAGGCCTTGTCAGGGACGACCGCAATCAGATCACCTTTTTGTACCTGCTGCCCAACTTGTACGATCGCTTGACTCGGAGTCCCAACATGTTGACGCAGCATGATCTCGACTTGATTCACAGGGAACTCTTCTTCAGTTAAAGGAGCACTAACGTCATACTTTTTTAACTCCAGTCTTGAAATCAGACGTTTTACGGGAACTTTCCTGTGCTCTTGCATTGCGTTCACAGTTTGGTTAGCAGGAGGTGCATCGGGCTTGATTCCCATTTTAGCTAGTTCTCGTTTAATCATGGAATTTATGGTTCGGGGTGAGAGACCCATAATGCAGGCGTATTGCTCACAGACTCCACACTCAGAACAGGCTAAGGCCATCTTCATAGTTTCTTCCTGCCCTTGAAGATGTTTAATCGTTCGCATGATTTTGTGGGGTTCGATATTATGTCCTAATAAGTAGCGAGGACATAGATCGGTACAATATCGGCATTGAATGCAGCTAACCTGAGCTTGCTTGGTGATCTTTTCAAAGGGCAACATTCTTTTTTGAATGAGCGGGTGATTCAGGGATAAGACGATCAAGCCTTTGGTCGTCTTTGTGATGGGTTGATTTAAATCCTCGATAATCTTTCCCATCATCGGACCACCTTCAATCACTTTCATACCCTCTAAGTTTGTCCGTCCTGCAATCTTTAGGGCTTTTAGAACAGATGTTCCAATCGGCAGTTTCAGAGTCAGAGGCTTGGGTACTTCACCGGTAATGGTGAGATAGGTATCTGTTACCGGCTTGCCTTCTACGGCATTGGCTATATTGATAAGAGTTTCTACGTTACTTACCACACAATCGACCTTAAGGGGGATTCCACCTTGAGGTACGAGCCGGCCTGTAGATTCATAGACGGTGAGGTGCTCATCTCCTGCTGGATAAAAGTCACCTAGGATATTAATGCGGATGGGTTTTCCAACAATCTCCTTTTCTAACGAAGCAATGGCACTTTTATACTTACTCTTTAGAGCTATGATGCCTTTGGTAGCCCCTGTAGCGGTCATGACAATTTCTAACCCTTGGACCATTCTAGCTGCTTTAACTTCCATAAGTTGTTGGTCCACTCGGAGAAGGGGCTCGCACTCTGCTCCATTGACAATCACAGTTTGAGCATTGGAAGCGACTTTGACATGAGTAGGAAATCCTGCACCCCCAGCACCGACTACACCAGCTTTTTGAATTTTTTGTATTAATTGTTTACGCACGATTAGTTCACCCCATTAGATTTATCTTTCTCCTCGTCAATGATCCCGATGATGATGGAATCAATAGGCGAGTCATTTAGGTGATCCATATTTCTAGCAGAGCTACCCTCAGTGATTAGCACTTTATCTCCATTGCCTGCCCCGATGATGTCAGCGGCAACGATTAATTTCCCTTCCTCACCATTAAGTCGATCTAAGAGCTGCACGATCATTAACTTTACCCCAATCAGTGAATCGGCCTTACGAGTTGCCCAGACACTGTTGATGACTCTTCCGATTTTCATTCATACACCTTCTTTGCGCCCAGCGCTATTCCCAAAGGAGTCACTAAAAGGGGATTTTTGGGTTTTATGACAGGTAAGGCCAGTTCGGATTCAATTATTTTTTCAATGTTGGTAAAACAACTTGTCCCACCGACTAAATAAACCTTCTCAACATTACGGCCTTGAATATGGCAGTTTATAATACTTGCTACTTTTTGAATCACTGGTTTTATGACCGGCAAAAGTTCGGGATGTTTGGCTTGGTCTAACTTAAGTTTCTCGGCTTCTTCAAAGGGTATTTTGTAAGCTCCTGATATCACTAAGCTGAAGTGTGTTCCTCCAGTGGGTTCGTCAGCAACATAGGTCACTTTGCTATCCTTAAGAATGGCAATACCTGTCGTGCCTCCGCCGATGTCGACCACTGCGCCATTGGCCGCTTGTAAGACATTATTTGCTGCACTGGGCTCATCGAGCGTAGCAATTACCTCAAATCCGGCAGCTTCAGCAACATGGCAGATTGCTTTTTGATCCCCTTTTGAGGTTCCGGGGGGATAGGCTACCCCAGCAGTTATAAGCTTTACTCCGAGATCATTCTCAATTTTTGTTTTCAACTCTCTGACAATATCAATAGCTCCGATGTAATCAACCACAAGACCATCTTTTACAACTTGTGCAAAACGCATAGCTCCGCCTACAGGATTGCCCACTTCATCAACGACCGCTAGAACAATATAAGCCGTTCCGAGGTCTACACCTGTAAATAGCTTCGATTTCTTCTCGAAGAGTTGAGGATGATCAATTTTTTCTTCAAATTTCTGAATGATTCGATCTACCGTTTCTAAATCATGCATACTTTATCTCCTAGCGGCTGGCTAGCATTCCCTTTTGAGCAAGTTCTTTAATCATACTTTCGATAATGTCTCGGACTTGAAGACTATTTCCAGCATTTACAGCGGTAGGATTCTCGACCCCAGGCAAGTCTAGTACCTTTGCTGCATTCTTGTACATCACCTTTTCGAGAACCTCTGGCTTGAAAGGAAGTTTTTCATAGTTTTTTAACGCTACTTTGAAGTCCACGAAAGGATGGGCGCTTGCATAGAGCACTTTATCACTGATGATTGTATTCGCTGCCTCAATGTAGGCTTCTGCTTGAGTGGAGAATTCGTATTCGGATAATTCGAGGTACACATTGGCATTGCGTTGAACAATCATAATCGTTTCATTGACCCAAGGATATCCACCATGACTGATAACAATCTTTAATTCCGGGAAATCTCTGGCGACAAAGTCGATATAGCGGGGGGCCACATGGTCGATCACGGCATTCGGTACTAAAGTTCCAGGTCCTGTTGCAATAACTAGCGGGATATTTAATTCACAGCATTTGGAATAGATGGGGTAGTATTTCGCATCGTTGACATAAATTTGGGCGAGATAGGGATCGATCGCAGCTCCCTTTAAGCCATGTTCGTTAACTCCGGTTTTGAGTTCTTCAATGGCTGCCATGCCCTTATGAGGATCGAGTCCTGCAAAACCGATAAATTTATTTGGGAATTTACTAACGAAATCGATCACGCTTTTGTTATTTGATTTTGTGCCATACGTTGTTTCGCAATCTCGGCCTGTGACTACAGCCTTTGAGACATTATACTTATCCAGTTCTTTAACCACTTCCTCGACGGTCTGGGGTAACATCTTGGAAAAATCAATTGAGGAACAAAGTCCTTTAAACATTTTGCTGTTTGCGATACCAGATAAAGTGTCTTCGGTATTGGGTCTAAATCTAAAATCAATAGTTTTCATAAATATCCTCCTTTTCATAAATTAATATAGTTGCAAGATTCATACCAATATAACAAATCCTGATACTACTGATATTTCTAATCGATTTATGTTATATTTGTTGTAGAGTTGCAACTCCTAAGAAAGCATTATCAACATTAACGAGCGGAAACCTGTGAAACATATTATTCGGATTAGCATTGTTGCATAGTTGCAATTTTGTTGTAATTGCATTAACACTTATGATCGGAGGGTCTCGCAGTGGTCGAGTTTTCGGGAATAATAGATTTGGAGAAGTTTTTTGATAAAATTCTGGACGTATTGGGTGACGGAATCTATGTCACTGATGCTAAGGGCAAGACACTTGTGGTCAATCGAATGTACGAAAGGCTAACGGGGTTGAAAAGAGTAGAATTAATCGGTGAGTTAGTTACGGATTTGATAAACCAAGGAAAATACGATGTGGTCGTAAACCCGGAAATTGTCAGAACGGGTGAGAAGAAAACCTTAGTTCAAGTGACTAAAGTTGGAAAAAAGGTTATTTTAGAGGGTAATCCGGTATTTGATGAATCGGGTAAGGTTGCCTTTGTCGTCACGTTTGTAAGGGATATCACCTTACTTTCTCAACTCAAAGATAAAATTGCAAGTCAACAAGAAGTGGTTGATAAATTTCGTGAAGGACAAAATCGTACAAATAAGAAAAGATTACAAAACCGTTATCTCATCTTTGAAAGCGAGGCAATGGCTGAATTGATGGATTTGTTAGAGAAAGTGGCTAAAACAGATGCAACCGTATTACTGCTCGGTGAAACGGGAGTCGGTAAGGATATTTACTCTAGGCTCATTCACGAACGAAGCCTAAGACGTAAAGAACCTTTCTTTAAGGTGGATTGTTCATCGATTCCGGAAACTCTTATAGAAGCGGAATTGTTTGGGTATGAAGCGGGGGCGTTTTCGGGAGCCAATATGAAAGGTAAACTGGGGCTACTCGAAATGGCGGATAAAGGGACTCTGTTTTTAGATGAGATTGGGGATCTGCCCCTTCTGATGCAGTCCAAATTACTTCGAGCCCTTCAGGATCAGGAATTGATTCATGTGGGATCGACGAAGGTTAGGAAAATTGATGTTCGTTTTATCGCAGCGACTAATAGGAATTTAGAAGAAGAAGTTAATAATGGCCGTTTCAGAAGTGATTTATTCTATAGGCTGAGAGTTGCTGTTTTACAAATACCCCCTCTGCGGGAAAGACAAAGAGATATTTTACAACTTGCTTGGTTCCTACTTGAAAAATACAATTTAAAATTCAGGAAAGATGTATCCTTTACTAACGAAGTCAGCAAGGCTTTTCAAAATTACAAGTGGCCAGGTAACGTGAGAGAGATGGATAATTTGATTCAAAGCCTTCTTATTACACATGACAAAGAGATTTTGGAAGTTTGCGACCTGCCCCATTTCATGCTTAAATCCATCAACATGGATCCATCGATCATGTGTGATGGAGACAAATCATTAAATGAAATGATGTGTGATTACGAAAAAACAATTCTTAAAAAAGCGCTTGGAGTTCATGGATCGCTTGCGAAAGTTGCAAAAATATTAAAGGTAGATCGAACAACAATATTTAGAAAGGCCAAAAAATTCTCTCTAATAGATTGACTTGTTGCAAAATGGCAACAAATGTTGTCTGAATGCAACACTTGTTGCCATAAATTTATGGACATATGGTACGTCTTTTGCTATTGCGAAATATTACAAGTGATCGCATTGCTTAGTTTTAGGAATGTTACACAAGCAAACCGATAGCCTAACAGGCGGGTAAACTCCTTCTAATCCAAATGAAACTTCCCGGTGAAGGAGGAGTCTACCACCATTTTTTAAAGAGCAAAGTACTTGTATCACTGCTATCAGTAGAAGTAAGAATCTCACGATTATATCAAAGGTGTTCTAAATGTGTTTTTATGCTCATCTATATATTGTTATTTTTCGGAGGTGCTTTAGTTAAAAATAGAATTATTAACAAGAGTTGGCGCAGTTATTGCATTAGTTATTTATTGTTCATGATTGCAAGCGTATTACTGGATTTTTTGGTTAATACACAATTTTGGATATGTAATTAATGATAGGAGGCAAATATTTATGGAATCCTGCTGTAACGTACTATCCCCTCACGAGCAAAGAATCCAAGAGGAACAACTGGGCAAGAAGAGTTTTGAAGGCCGAGAAAGAGTTTTTGAAATTCTAAATAGTTTCCATGACCTTCGACCTAGAATTGACGTGGAAAGAGCCAAATATTTTACTCAATCTTTTATGGAGACGGAAGGTCAACCCCTCGTGTTAAGATGGGCCAAAGCCTTAAAACACATTGCAGAAAACATTACCGTTTACATTGATGATAATCAGCTCTTAGTTGGTAGAGCTGGTTATCAGGGACGTTATGGGATTCTCTTTCCTGAATTAGACGGGGATTTCCTGGATATTGCCATAGAGCAACTCCCCAATCGGGTTGAATCTCCCTTTAACATCACGCCAGAAGATGCACAGGTCATTAATACTGAAATTGCGCCGTATTGGAAGGGTAAAACGTTCCATGAAAATTTAACAAAAGCACTCCCAGAGGATACCTTAAAATTAACGTATGACCCTGAAAATCCCCTGAACTCAAGATTCCTTGTGAATGAAACAGCAACCTTCCGTTCCTCCATCCAGTGGGTTCATGATTTCGAAAAAGTTCTGAAAAAAGGTTTTAAGGGTATCAAAGAAGAGGCCCAAAAAAAGCTTGAAGCCCTTGACCCGTTGAGCCCAGTGGATAACATGGAAAAAGCCCCTTTCTTAAAAGCTATCATTATCACCTGTGATGCCATTGTTTTTTGGGCAAGAAGGCATGCCAAGTTAGCCGCGGAGATGGCCCAAAAAGAAACGGATCCACAAAGAAAACAAGAATTACAGGATATTTCTCAACGATGTGAATGGGTGCCTGAAAACCCTGCTCGCGATTTCCGTGATGCGGTTCAATCTCAATGGTTCACCCAAATGTTCTCCCGGATCGAGCAAAAAACGGGCACCATTATTTCAAACGGGCGCATGGACCAATACTTCTACCCTTATTATAAAAAAGATCTCGAAGAAGGTCGTATCACTGAAGTACAAGCTACAGAATTACTCGAATGCATGTGGGTTGCTATGGCACAGTTCATTGATCTATATCTTTCGCCAACTGGTGGTGCGTTCAATGAGGGGTATGCACATTGGGAAGCTGTTACGGTTGGTGGTCAAACCCCGGATGGCTTGGACGCGACCAATGACTTGACTTATATCTTTTTAAAGTCCAAGCAAGAATTCCCGTTGAATTATCCTGACCTCGCTGCTCGGATTCATTCCCGTTCTACGGAACGATATCTCTATGAAGTGGCTGAAACCATTAAAGAGGGTACAGGATTCCCTAAACTCATAAATGATGAAGAAGTTGTTCCGTTATTACTTTCCAAGGGCGCAGGCTTCGAAGAAGCGTATGACTATGCAGTATCGGGTTGTTCTGAATGTAGAATGCCAAATCGTGATACTTATACAAGTGGTAACCCCTATGTGAATTTCGCTGCAGCAGTTGAGTTAACTCTATACAATGGCAAAATGCTTAAATTCGGGAATGAAATGATTGGTTTAGAAACAGGTGATCCAACCACCTTCAAAAACTGGGATGAGTTCTGGAATGCTTATCTTGCTCAGCAAACCAATTTCCTCAAACATGCTTTCATCCAACAACATATCATTATCAATATGCGACCTAAACATTTTGCAACCCCACTCGGTTCCTCAATGCATGACCTATGCATGGAGACGTGTAAAGATCTGCATACACCGGTTATCGAGGGAGGAATTGATCTTGGCTACTTTGAATTGATGGGATATGGTACGGTCGTTGACTCTTTAGCTGTCATCAAAAAATATATCTTTGAAGATAAAAAATTAACCATGGCAGAACTTGTTTTAGCCATGGAGAGTAATTTTGAAGGCTACGAAGCGATTCGTGAAATGCTCATAAATGCACCTAAATATGGTAACAACGACTCTTATCCTGATGCGATCGCTAAAGACGTTGACAGAGAAGCTCTTAAATTCACAAATAAATACTCGAAAGAGCTTGGTGTCCATATGAATCTAAGGCTTGTACCTTTCACCTCACACGTTCCATTTGGTAAAGTTGTCAGTGCTACACCAAATGGTAGAAAAGCTTGGACTCCGCTTTCAGATGGATCTTCCGCATCCCATGGTGCAGACGTTAATGGTCCTACAGCAGTTCTACTGTCAAACTATAACTCGAAGAATTATAATTCTAGAGATCGTGCAGCCAGATTATTGAACATTAAATTGAGTCCATCCTGTGTAGCCGGTGAAGAAGGAACCGGAAAATTAGTATCCTTTATCCGGACTTGGTGCGATCTAAAGTTGTGGCATATACAATTCAATATTGTCAACAAAGAAACGTTGCTTGCCGCTAAAGAAGACCCTGAGAAATACCGTGGTCTGATTGTACGGGTTGCGGGATATAGTGCATACTTTGTAGAGCTGTCCTCCGATTTACAAGATGATCTTATCGCCAGAACAGAGCACAGTGTGATCTAATTGAATCATTGTAAGTCCTGCTTATTCTTAGAAATAGGCAGGACTTACATTCATCGTAATCTAGGAGGAGCTACTATGGAGGAAACAATTCTATTTGATAAAAAGAAATATGGATATGTATTTAATATTCAACATTATTCCGTTCATGATGGTCCGGGAATAAGAACCATCGTTTTCCTAAAGGGATGTCCTTTAAGGTGTAAGTGGTGCAGTAACCCTGAATCGCAACTGCAAAACCCTGAATTGGGCTATAACCCTAACAAGTGTATTGGGATCGCTAAATGCTTAAAATGTGCAGAAGTGTGTATCTATGGAGCAGTCAAGCAACCTCAAGATCAAAGCGATATAATAGCAATTGATCGCCAACTTTGTAATGAGTGTCTGTTATGTACTGAAGCATGCCCGTCTAAAGCGCTCGAGGTCTTCGGAAAACAAACGAGTATCGATGACATCATCAAAGCAGTTGAGAAGGATAGTGTTTTTTATGGTCGATCAGGCGGAGGTCTAACCTTTAGTGGTGGGGAACCTCTTATGCAAGTTGAGTTTATTTCCGAAGTTCTAAAAGTCGCTCGACGTAGAAGAATCAATACGACAATAGAAACGTGTGGGTACGCGGATTGGTCTAGTTTCGAAAAAGTATGCCCTCACCTTAATTCGCTGATTATGGATATTAAGTGTATGGACTCGAAAAAACACTTGGAGTTTACGAATTCATCTAATGAGCTCATTCTGAATAACTTTAAAAAACTATGTGAGGAATTTCCAAACTTACCTATACTTATTAGAACACCCGTGATTCCAGGTTTTAATGATTCAGAAGAGGATATACAAGCGATCGTTGATTTTATAAGAGGGAGAACAAATGTCCGATACGAACTTTTGCCTTATCATCGCTTAGGTCAACAAAAATATAACTCCTTGGGTAGAGAATATTCTTTTGATTGCAAAAAGCTTGATGATGTGAAATTCAATCGACTTAAGGCGATTGCGAGCTCGATGAATAGTTAGGATTTGCTTTAGACTATATTACGCTAATACAAAAATGGAAGAAGTAAGAAGTACAACCTTAGGAAATAAGAACCTCAAATATTATTGCCAAGAGTGGAAAGTCTTATTAATCACAGGGCTGATATAACTATTAAGTACTTTCGATATGATTATTTACAGCCTCATTGGTGCATACGTCATATCGTAGATACCAAAAAGATCTGCGGGGGTGAGTTGAAAGGCTAAAGTTAAAGTGACTTCAAGACCTGTAGGGGAACATAGTGAGCGGCAAATAAAGAGGGATGTTATAAGGTTGGTTCAAGGAAGGCCTTGTTTCAACTGCTCCGGCGAATGCCGGGAGTCTAAAAAATTAAGAGGAGGATTTATTTATGAAGAAAGTTACATTACTAGGAAAATCGTTCATTGTTGGCTTATTGTTAACTGGGCTTACCCTAAGTGGGTGTGGAGCTAGTCAATCGGCATCAAATGACCAAAAGCCCGCTACTGATCAGAAAGTAATAAAAATGCGTTTATCGCAATCAAAATCTGATAGTCATCCAGTTTCTCAAGGTTATAATAAGTTCGCTGAATTGGTCAAGGAAAAAACGAATGGTAAATTAGTAATCGACGTATTTAATAACGGTGTTCTGGGAGATGACCGAGTCTCAATTGAGTCTGCTCAAAGTGGAACGATAGAGTTTGCTGGTTCCTCTACACCAAATATGTCTAGTTTTACAAATTTATTTACCGCTTGGGATTTACCTTATATTTTTGAAACTAAAGAAGAAGTTTACAAAGCAGTAGACGGCGAACCAGGCAAAATAGCCGCAAGTGAAATGGAAAAGTCAGGCTTCAAGGTAATAATGTTCCCCGATTACGGTTTTCGTCAAGTAGTTAATAACGTTAAAGAAATTAAAGTACCGACTGACCTAAAGGGCATGAAAATCAGAACGACGAATTCAGCAGTTGAACAGGCGGACTATAAAATCTGGGGTGCTAATCCCACACCTGTAGGCTGGAATGAAGTATTCACTGCACTTCAACAAGGTACTGTAAGCGGTGAAGGGAATTCATATTCCTTACTTTGGGAGACAAAGCATCAGGAAGTTTTGAAATTTGCAACAGAAGTGAATTATAATTATAGCTCAGATATCTTAGTGATGAACAAAAAGATTTATGATGGTTTAACACCAGAATTTCAAACTGCTGTATTAGCTGCAGGTAAAGAAGCCGTTGATTGGGAAAGGAAACTTGCGAATACCAAAGAAGCGGAAGCTAAAGAACTCTTCAAGGACTTTGGGATTAAGGTTTATGAGCCTACCGATGCTGAAATGAATCTATGGAAAGGTTCCGTAAAACCCGTATGGGATGAATTTGTAGTCAAGGGAAAAGCTGACCCTGAGTACGTTGATACTATCTTAAAAGCAATTGGCAAGACAAAAGATGATATCTTTAAACAATAAATTATTTTATTCTTCTTTAATTTCTTGCTGAACTGACTTGCCGGAGGACGCCCTAAATTGAAGGAATCCTCCGGTAATATTAAAAACTTCAGAAATAAGTTTATAACCATTAAAGCATCATTGCTCGGCAGAGTTGTGATTTTGATAAATTGCAATCCCATTACCTTGTTATTCAATGCCAGTGTTAGGAGGATTAGTTAATGTTACCAAAAGAAATACACTCTGTCGAAAAGAAAGAGAGTATGCCCTTTAAAGTACTAAAGTTACTAGATCGAAGGTTTGAAGAGTACGTTGTTGTTGTAGGATTTCTTTTTTTTACGTTGCTAATAACTTTACAGGTTATTAATCGTTATGTTCTATCGTTTATTGAGATCGGCAGTATAAGTACATGGTCAGAAGAGTTAGCTCGTTACACTTTCATTTGGATTGCTTATGTTGGGGCCGCCCTAGTTATTAAGAAAAGGGGCAATATAAATGTTGATGGCATAGTTAGAAAATTACCTGTTTCATGGAGACAGTGTTTAAACTTAGTAGGTTCTCTTTTGACATTTGCCCTATTTTATATTTTAATTAAAGGTGGAATTGCTACTACCGTAATGCAGGTTGCCACTAATCAAGTTACTCCTGCCATGGGAGCACCGATGGTGTACGCATATCTAGCTATTCCTGTTGGAATTGGTTTAATGTTTATAAGAACGCTTCAAAATGCATATGAAGATATTAAGGCTATGACTATAAAAACAATTTCAGCAGCGATATTAATTACTGCAGCCTTGTCTTGTCCCTTAGTCATCTTTGACAATTTAAATGCAACATTGTTGTTGTTCGGTTATTTTGTATTATTGATTATTATGGGTATACCTATTGCCTTTTGTTTAGGAATTGCTACCTTGGCAACAACCATTGGAACTCAAACTATACCACTCGATTACTTTGCACAGGCGGCATTTAGCGGTATTGATAGCTTTCCGATTATGGCAATACCATTCTTTGTGGCTGCTGGAATTATTATGGGCGGTGGGAGCTTATTAAGAAGATTGTTAAATCTGGGAAATGAATTAGTGGGGTTTTTCCCTGGAGGATTAGCGTTAGTAACAATCTTAACTTGTCTGTTCTTTGCTGCAATAAGTGGTTCTGGGCCTGCTACAGTTGCTGCAATCGGAACCATGATGATCCCTGAAATGAGAAAACAGGGATATAGCCCTGCATTTGCTGCCGCGGTTGTAGCCACAGCGGGCTCAATCGGGGTTATTATTCCTCCAAGTAATCCCTTTGTCATCTATGGAGTTGTAGGCTCACAATCCATTGGAAGGCTCTTCATGGCTGGAATTGTACCCGGAGTCCTGATCGGTTTGGGTTTGATGGTATTAGCATATAGAACTTCAAAGAAAAATGGATGGAAAGGGAGTAGGGATAAGATAGATTTGAAAGCAGTGGCGCGTACTGCTTGGGAGGCTAAATTGGCTCTCTTAGTTCCTGTTATTATTTTAGGTGGGATTTACGGAGGAATTATGACTCCCACGGAAGCAGCTGCTATTTCGGTGACATATGGTCTAGGAATTGGCGTTTTTGTTTATAAAGACCTCAAATTTAGAGATATTTACAACTGTCTGGTTGAAGCAGGGGTTACTACCTCGGTTATAATCATGCTGATGGCTATGGCTACAATTTTCGGAAGGTATATTACCATGGAAAGAATCCCCGAAACTGTTGCAGCTTTTGTACTGTCTATAAGTACTAACAAAATTGTCGTTTTACTTTTGATTAACATTTTTCTACTCTTTGTAGGAATGGTAATGGAGTGTCTTGCTGCAATTATCATCTTGACACCGATATTATTGCCGATGGTCATACAACTCGGTGTTGACCCTATCCAGTTTGGAGTTATTATGGTAATCAATTTAGCGATTGGTTTTGTAACGCCGCCAGTTGGAGTTAACTTATTTGTTGCATCTGGAATCGCTAAACTGAGGATTGAGGACATAGCGGCAAAGGCTGTCCCACTTGTCATGGTTATGGTGTTCGTATTGCTTTTGGTTACCTATATCCCAAGTATATCTTTGTGGCTCCCATCATTGCTTAAGTAAATCTCGAAATAACGTAAAGGAGCGAATGGCTTGAGAGCAAATCTTTCTACAGAGATGATTAACAGCCTTGCTCGTAAATTAGAACAAAACGCTCTAACAGATGGTGGTCCTCCAGTTAGTATAGCAATATACGACGAAAATGGGTTTATGCTATACTTTGCAAAAATGGATGGGGCGCCTCTGCGCAGTATTAAATTAGCAGGGAACAAGGCCTATTCTTCTTCAAGGATGGGCACAACTACGGCTAGCTTTTACAAACGTCTTTGTGAGGAAAAGATTGATTTAAGCTTCTTTTGTGATCCTTGTCTTACTCCAATTCCCGGAGGAGCATCGATCATCATAGGGCATTGTCTAATTGGAGCTGTGGGGATTAGTGGACGTCGCCCAGAGGATGACCAGAAATTTGCAGACATGGCAGCTTTAAAAATTGTTCAAGAAATATTAAAATCACAGGATATTCTCTTAGGTGATGCAAAATGACCGAACGTTTCGGGTGTCATAATCGTGTAGATTTTGCAAGGGCTTACGGGCAATCTTGTTGAATATATGTGCATGGAAAAACATTATTTCACCTCAAAAACCATGCAAATGTAGTAAACACTATGTACCTCAAATCCAGTAAGCTTTGTACGGGTGGCCATTGCAATTGGTGCTGAACAAATCCGCGTAGAGAAACTAGAAGATGTCGGACCAGCTTTAACGCGAGCCTTAAGCTTGCGTAAACCATTTGTTCTAGAAATTGTTTGTGATGGAACCCAACTTGCTCCTCACTTCAGAAAAGATGCATTGCAAATGCCTACTCGTTTACTTCCCAAATACCAGCATCTTGATATGAGAAACTGGTAAAATATCATTGGGCGTGCTTGCTTGACCGTGAGGCTGCATTCACGCCCTTCGAAATTAAGGGAAGGAGTTTAACAATGAAAACTGAATCTAATGTCGATACGAAGTTAATCGTTCAAGAGCTAATAACTAAGGGACGGCGGACATGTTGGAAATCAAGGATTATACTCAGGAACAAGCAAAAAAGAGATTTGGCTAGCAAGCTCTAATTAGGATTGACTACTCATGAACCGCAGCGACTGCGGTTTTCCTTTGCGTTTTGATATGGAGAATTTGAGAGTTTAATATATAAATTATGGCTAGGAGATATATTACTCTCTCTTGGGAATAGTTGAATCGGATAAGGAAAAGAGTGATAGATGTTGACTCAATGGATATTCGCTACCATAATTATTTTCTTTGCGTCCGTATTACAGGCTGCTACAGGTTTTGGTTTCGCGATTATGGCCACACCCTTTTTATTATTAATTTTTGATTCACGCGAATGCATTCAAATAAGTATTATTCTGTCATTTGTGGTTTCACTTTTATTAATACGTAAAATAATAGAGGATGTAGATAAAGATCTACTATGTAGCTTAATAATCGGCAGCGTTGTAGGCGTACCTCTAGGCGTGCTATTTTATAAATTTATTAATTTAGATGTATTAAAGGTTACAGTGAGTATTGTTATTTTGATAATATCCCTTATACTAATTAAAAGGTCATTTAAATTTAACCCTGAAATTAAAATTGAAGATTTAAGTGATAATTCATCAGTAAACCAAGATACTATAGTTGCGGATAGTACAATTGTTTTCAGGAAAACTCAATTATTTGTTGGCTTGTGCGCTGGGCTATTTACAGCTAGTATTGGGATGCCAGGAGTACCCCTCATACTATACTATAGTGCTATGAATACAAAAAAAGAGAAAGCAAGAAGTACAACCTTAGCATTTTTTATTTTTGTCTATATAATTAGCTTAGCGATACAATTATTAACAGTAAAAACAAATCTAAATATAGTGGCTTCATCTTTAGGATTAATTCCCGTTGTTGTAGGAGGTGTATTTGTTGGGAATATACTCTTTGTTAAAATAAATCAAATTACCTTTCAAAGAATAGCTTATGGGATACTTTTATTTACTGGTTTTTATATGTTAATATTAATGTTATTGATTAATTAGATAGGTGGTGAAGGGCCTGGTTGAGCGATTCTCCAGGTGGCATATGGCAAATAGCATGACAGGATTTGGGCGGGGTGAGGCAAGCAGAAGTGGCTATCGTATTTCTATCGAGCTGAAAGCTGTGAACCATCGATTTTTAGAGATCATAGTGAGAACGCCTCGTCATTTAACTAGTTTTGAGGAACAAATACGAAAAACGTTGCAAGGGAAGTTCCAGCGTGGCCGGATTGAAGTGTATGTT
>DASRMG010000058.1:0-13112 GCA_035648035.1 Desulfosporosinus sp.
GACAACGAATCCTTTCGGTTTTGGAGACAGAGGTATCCCTGTCGTGTGTTCTGTTCTGTTCAACCTCCGAGTCCTCATCACCAATTTAACACAAAAGATTCGTTGTGTCTAGCATTTTTTAAAATCACGCTGTAGTGCTAATAAGACTTCTATTAATTTTTTTCTCTATGGGACTTATACGCACAATAGTTACGACGAAGATGATAATCTACATTTCTTAAGGCCTTCTGTATAATCGGGGAATGTGCGACATTTGACTTTCTGGGTTTTACACACTACTGGTGACGGAGTCTGAAAGGGTATTGGGTTGTCAAACGGAAAACAATAAGTAAGCGTTTGAGCAGCAAAATACAAGGAATAGGAAAGTGGTGTTAGGAATGTGGAGAATCTAAGAAACAACCATCCCAAGCTTATCTCGTACATGGAAACAGCTGGCTATTCGAATGACTACATTAGCAGGTTACGGAGGGAAATTCAGTGAATTTTGGCGGAAGCTGATACCAGGGGTTGGGACTGTTACATCCCAAAAATGAACCTTGTACCTACATGCCCCATGCTTTCACGGACTTCGAGCTGGAGAACTTCTTCCGAGTATGCGACAGCTTACCGTCCACGCCCAACACCCCTGCGGTGCTTACATGCAGGATTGTCTTGCCGGTGTTCTTTCGGCTCCTGTACAGCAACGGCTACGTCGTCTACTCACGCAACACTGGTCCACGGGAAAATGAGGCAGATGCTGGTAAGCAAGCGGCTCAAACTACATGCTGCAACAGCCCACAAGTTGTGCGTTGAGGTACCCCTGGGCTTCCATGCTCTCCATTTGAGGCACGCTAAGGCGGTCTCATTGGCTCTGGGCCATGAGCAGCTGCAGACGACAATAATGTATCTCAATGTTACAATCGAGCAGAAGTTGAAAGCTCTGGCGACGCTTGAAGATGAGAACAGTCGGAAAGCTCCAAAGAAATGGAAGGGCATTCTCACTGGCAAATTTCTGTGATGTTAACTCAATCAAGCGGTAAAGAAAAAATCCAAACCTTTTTCGTGGAAAGCGGCTTGATTATGCGGCTTTGTTCTGAAAGGTTTGGATTTTATTTTTGTTTGGATACCTCATTACTAATTTTACACATAAGACTCGTTACGTATAGCATTTTTTATATCACGCTGTAATAATAAACAAATATATTATGGAGATGAATTTTCTTGGTGTAATAAACAATAATGATTTCGACATTTCTAAAATTTCTTCCAAGGAAAATAGATTTTCTTGGTGAATACAAACCATTGGAGTACTCTTTCTACCTTTCAGTGTTAGTTTAGTCGATTACACTTTTTGAGGTTTGGGGAGGTACTCCTCTTTTTCTCCTTAAATAGATCAGTTATACCAATTGGGCTGGGTTATGAAATTAAAATAGTATTAGCGGAGCTGTTCCGTTTATTCGTTTTAATTATGCGTCTTTGATTTCGGCAAATTTGTTTTCCGGGCGTTATGCACATTTATATCTCAACTGAAAGTTTTGAAATAATAGTTTATTATAAAAACCCCATTGACAATAATAGAAAGATAGTCTACTATTTGGAATGTAAGGTGAATAAACCGCTATGAAAATGCATTTTAGCGCTTCATAAAAGGTTATATTCTATGTAAGAATACATTTAATGAATACATGGAAAGAGGTGGATGGCAATTGGCTCACAAAAAAACTGTTCTGGACTTCGTTAAAATGAAACGAACAGGCGAAAAGGTGGCTTGGGTAACAGCTTACGATTATCCAATGGCATCATTTGTCGAGCAGGCGGGTATGGATATGATTTTAGTTGGTGATTCCTTAGGCATGGTTGTTCTGGGATATGATAGTACTATTCCGGTTACGATGACAGACTGCATTTCTCATTGCCAAGCTGTGCGTAGAGGGGCTCCTAACACTTGGGTAGTTGGTGATATGCCCTTTATGTCTTATCAAAAATCAGATGAAGATGGAGTAGAAAACGCTGGACGTTTCTATAAAGAGGCCAATGTCGATTGTGTTAAACTTGAAGGTGGTAGACGGGCTACTAGTCGTATAAGGGCTATCACTGACGCAGGAATGCTCGTAATAGGCCACATTGGCTTAACTCCCCAAAGCTCCGGACAACTAGGAGGATTCAAGGCTCAAGGTAGAGACATTGCAAGCGCCCGGGAGCTTGTCAAAGATGCTATAGCAATTCAGGAGGCGGGAGCTTATGCACTGTTATTGGAGGCAGTTCCACCTGAACTAACTAAATTTATAGCAAAGAAGCTAACTATTCCTGTCTATTCAATCGGAGCTGGTGTCCCTTGTGACGGACAACTTCTCATTTGTGGGGATATGCTTGGGATGTTTCAAATTTTTACTCCAAAGTTTGTTAAAAAGTACGCAAATGTTGCTGAAATTGAAATTAATGCTTTTAAAGAATATATTAACGACGTTAAAACCCAAAAATTCCCTACCGATGATTATGTGTACCATATATTAGATACTCAGGAAGAATTTCATAAACTCTTTGAAGAATTTAACTAAAGATCGAGCATCTAACAAAATAATGGGGGTAAAAAGAATGGCATTTGCTGATTATGAAAAATTCATTACCGAACAAACTAATTTTTCCCTTAGAGATGGCTATGACTTACCGTCATCTAAGTTAACCTTTCCAGGTGGTGCTCATTACAGGATGGAAATTGCTGGTATCGAAACTGTTAGCAACTTCGAAATTATGCTTAAGGAAGCCGAACTGCGGAATATGCCCGTTCATCGAATCATTGCTGCTGTCAAAGGGGCAACTTTAATGGATAATCAGGAGCTAAAATACTTTGCTCAAATGGGTGCTGATAGCAAAACTGAAGTGATGATACTACCGGTTCCAAGTAGGGGTTGGGATATTGGTAAGCAGTATTCAACCAAAGAGGGTTATGTTTCTGGGATGAGAATGCGTGGACATGATATGATCACTAATTGGTTACGTGAACTTGATCGCTGTATCGAGGCAGGGTTTAGGGGCTTTCTAGTTCCTGATGAGGGCTTGCTGTACTTATTAAATAAGCTTAGGGATGGTGGCGTAATTCCTGCCAACGTAAAATTTAAAGTATCTATTTTTGCAGGACATGCGAGTGGAGTTGGCGGAAAATTATTGGAAGAATTAGGTGCGGACAGTTTCAATCCATTGGCTGACTTAACTCTTCCTATGCTTGCTTCTATTAGGAATTCCATTAACCTACCTTTAGATGTGTACGTAAGCGTCGTTGAGTCTATGGGGGGAGTACAAAGGTTCCACGAAGCAGCTGAGATAGCCAGAATCTGTGCTCCAGTTTATTTTAAATTTGAACCGGGTCCATCTGAAGGAGAACTATATAATACTTGGGTTGACAAGAGTTACTTGGATTATCTTGTCAAAGAAAAAGTAAGATACTTGCAGATCACAAAAGAATGGGTGGATCGCATCGATAACGGTGTCATATTTAATAATTACCGAGAAGACTTGAGTATACCTCAACCGTAGGATGAACGATCGCGAAGGTATTAGTGGTCTTTGGCATAAGTCTTACCCTACTCTGGTAGGTATTCGTTTACCGATAATTCCCAAAGGAGACTATCGTACAGGAAATTTACGCCTATAGAGGTTTTCGTATCGATGTAGCAAAGTGTTTCCATTACTGAACCAGTTCAGTAATGGAAACACAAAAAAGGAAATGGGGAGAATATTATGAATAATCCGTTTGAAACAGCTTTAAATAGTTTAAAAAATGCCTGCAGTATTGCCGAAATAGAACCTATTGTTGAACAGTACTTAAGTCAACCAAAAAGGATTTTTGAATTTACTATTCTACTACGTATGGATAATGGAGAAGTTAAAATATTTAATGCTTTTAGGGTCCATTACAATGATGCCTTGGGTCAAGTCAAAGACGGAACCAGATTCGTTCCCAACCTTGACTTGGATACTGTAAAGGCGTTGGGTCTCTGGATGACGGTGAAACATGCTGTGGCTGGGATTCCGGCTGGTGGCGGCAAAGGTGGGATTCGAGTTGACCCAAGTAAGCTCAGTCGCTGGGAATTAGAAAGGTTAACTCGAGCTTTTATGCGGAAACTTCCATTAAAAGGTGCATGGGTTGATATTCCGGGTGCAGATATTGGCACTAACGCCCAGACGATGGCTTGGATGTTAGACGAGTACGAGGAAATTGTTGGTTACCATAGTCCAGCGGCAATTAATGACAAGCCAACGGAAGTTAATGGAACTGTAGGTAGTAAGGAAGCGACCGGTACGGGTGCTTTTTATGTAACGATGGAGGCAGTGAAGGATCTAGGAATGGAGAAGGGCTGCTCAGTTGCTATTCAGGGTTTTGGTACCGTTGGACGAATGATCGCTAGACTTCTGTATAACGAGGGATTCAAGATTGTAGCGGTTAGTGATATCAACAGTGGAATTCTCAATCAATCAGGGATAGACATTGAGAAACTAGAAAGCCATTTGGACCAAACTGGTAGTGTCATCAATTTTCTAGGTACAACATCAATTTCAAATGACCAATTGTTGGAGATTGAATGCGAGATCCTCATTCCGGCAGCTGTTCAAAGTGTAATCAATGGTCAAAATGCGGGGAATGTCAAAGCAAAATTGATTATGGAATGTGCAAATGGTCCGATTACACCAGAAGGCGAAAAAATTCTCGAAGCTAAAGGGGTAACTATAATTCCGGATGTTGTTACAAATTGTGGTAGTGCCATCGTTTGTAGTTTTGAACGAACTCAAGGTTTAACGGATGATTATTGGGATTTGGAAACTGTGTTAAAACGCCTTAATGAGAGAATTGTTAAGGCATATTGGCAAACGGCTGAAACAGTCAAACAAAAAAATATATCTTATAGAAATGCAGCATGGGCTAACGCTGTAACTAAGATAACCAAATCAATGAAAATGAGGGGTTGGGTATAAGTAAGCCTCTTTCACTTTTATGAGCAATCAATGGCTCTCAAATAGATTCAATATACTGGACATTAATGGGTGGTAGTAGGGTTTGCGCAAAAATACACGTCTTACTGGTTTTCTTCAGTTAGTGATAGTTGCAACAGACTAACGAAAATTTGGTAACAGCGAGTATTAGCGAATAAAATTTTGAGTGCGGGGGTGATTCGAAACAGAGTAAGAACCGCCTAGATAGTGCTTTACTATCAGTAATACTATTAGAGGGGGATTGTATATGGGTTTAAGACAAATAAGAAAAGTTTCGGCTGTAATTGCCACAATTTCACTATTGATCTTAACCGGTTGCAGCAATGGACAACCGACGAACGCACCCGCTAATCAAAGTAAAGATTCTACGACCCAAAAAATAAATGCAAAATTTGCATCTGAAGAGCTTGATGGCGACTATATGACCACATGGGCTCATAATTTTGCAGATGAAATGAAAAAGTCGTCAAAAGGAAACGTCGATATCAAAGTTTATCCATTTGGCACTCTCGGTGAATCTCGCGATATTAATGAACTCTGCCAGCTGGGGACAGTGGAGTTCGTATATTCGGACTATGCATGGATAAGTTCATTTGTACCCGAAGCACAGGTCTTAGCTTTGAACTATATTTGGCCCAAGGAACGTATCTCAGAAGTTCTGGGATACGTTATGAATAAAGGTGAATTCATGCCCGTTTTAGAGAAATATTTCCGTGCTAAAGGTCTCGTGCCATTGGGTGTGTCGTATGAGGGCTGGCAAACGATCACTTCCAACAAACCCATCAACTCACTTGAGGATCTAAAGGGCTTTAAGGTCCGCGTGATGGGATCAAATTTACTAGTGGAAGATTATAAAGCTTATGGTATGACACCTACTCCCTTAACCTACGGCGAAGTTTATACAGCCTTGCAGACGAAATTAGTTGATGGGCAGGTAAATCCACTTTTCGCGATCAGAAGCGCAAAATTCTATGAAGTACAGAATTACTTTACTCAAGCTTACAACGAACCGTTTTTAGGTATTCCGACGGTCAATGCAAAATTCTTCGACTCGCTGCCTAAAGAAACCCAAGATAGCATGCGTCAGTATTGGAAGGATGCGGCAATACCAGCCGGTAAATGGATTGATGAAAAAAATAAAAAAGATTTAGAAGTAATGCTAAAAGAGAAACCAAATATTAAGGTGACCGAACTTAATGATCAGGAGATTGACAAATTCAGGGAAAAAGCTAAATTGGTCTATCCTAAATTTCTCCAAACAGGCGGTCCAGGAGCCCAAGAAGTTCTATCAACGTTACAAAAAGACATTGAAAACGCCAAGAAGGACCTTAATATAACTCGTTAATACCTCCAATACTCATACCTTACGATACCATACGGTGGGAGACTACGCGCCGTATGGTTACAAAAATAGGGGGCTGTTCGGATGGGTGCCAATAATGCAAAGAGGATAAAATTGATCACTAAGAAGGCAAATCAGGTCCTTGAGGCAATAGAGGTTGGGAGCTTGGTAGGAGCCGTAATAGTTATAGCTGTAGCCTGGATAGTAAATGTGGTGGCTAGACAGTTTCATAAGAGCATTTTTTTCGTGGAAGAAATTTCACTAATATGTTTAATTATCATAACCTTTATCGGTGCAAGTTATGGTGTTAGGAGAGCTAGACATGTACGCATGAGTGCATTATTCGAAGCCATGAGCCCTAAAATCCAAAAAATAATGATTATATTTACGGCTTTTGCGGGTGCGGTAATAACGTTCCTTATGGCAAGTTACGCTTGGGATTATATGATGGTTGCCCGATTTAGGGGTCAGCTTACTCCCGCGTTGAGGATACCTTATTGGAAGATCTGGTGCATAGTTCCTGTCGGTTTTTTTTTAATGGGTGTGGAGTATGTCCGAACTGTAATCAGAAATATTGTTGAAAAAGATGTATGGTTATCTCCAGAGCAAAAAAGTGAATACGAGGATTGAGGTGTTCCAATGCTATGGGTTTTGCTATTAATAGTAATGTTAATAACCGGTTTCCCCTTTGTGTTAAACATTATAGGCACACTAATATTGTTTCTTCATGTTAGCCTACCAGCGTTAGATACGAAGATCTTAGTTCAGCAGATCATTACAGGCATAAGCCCACCAGCCTTAGTTTGTGTGCCTCTTTTCATATTAGGTGCGGAACTAATTACCTCTGGAGAAACGGGAAAAAGGTTAAGTCGTATGGTAATGGCCTGGTTGGGTCATCTTCCGGGGGGTATACCAGTCAGTACTAACGTAGCTTGCACATTGTTCGGCTCTGTTTCGGGCTCATCACAGGCAACTCTAGCCGCTATGGGGGGGACTTTTAGACCTATCTTAGCAAAGGCAGGATATCCCAGCTCCTTTTCATTTGGATTGATACTTAGCTCTTCTGAGATCGCCCTGCTAATACCGCCCAGTCTAGTTATGATCGTCTATGGGGTCATCACCTCGACTTCCATCGGAAAACTGTATATGGCTGGTATTGTTCCAGGCGTTTTGTTAGCCATACTATTTTCTTTATATAGTGTTATTTACTCCAAGGTTAAAAAAGTAGGCTATACGGAACAAAAAGCCACTATGCGTGAACGTCTAACTACCGTAAAAGAGGGCATCTTTGTCTTTGGTTATCCTATCCTCATTGTGGGTGGTATTTACATGGGGATTTTTAGCCCAACTGAAGCTGCCGCGGCTGCAGTTGCCTATGCACTACTGGTCGAAGGGGTAGTATACCATTGTCTTACCTTTAAAACTATCATAAGATCGGCAAAGGCTACTGGAATAATAACGGGTGTTGTCTTTATTTTGGTTGGTGCAGGTCAAGTAGCTTCATGGTTAATAAGTTTCTTGAGGTTGCCGGAAAAAATATTACCACAGATATTTGGTCCAGATCCTTCTTATATCAAGGTTCTCATTGTTATCAATGTGGCTTATTTCATTGCCTGCATGCTTGTAGATGGTCTCGTGGCTATGTATATTCTTACTCCGATCTTTGCACATTATGTTTTACTAGCGGGAATAGATCCGGTTCTCCTCGGTGTTCTCGTTACAACCCAAGTAGCCTTGGGAACGGTGACACCACCTTTCGGGTGCGACATATTTACGGCACAGGTGATATTCCGACGACCATACTTGGAAATAATTGGGCACAGCTTCCCCTTTCTTTTTATAACATTATTGATGATTATTTTGGTTGCCACGTTTCCGCAACTGGCACTCTTTTTACCAAATACAATGTTTGGTAAATAATTACCGAACATTGTAAGAAAGTAAATCTGTAACAGATCTAAGTAAGCCGTTAAAAAGCTTAAAAGGTGGGGCAATATGATACATAAGCTCAAGCGGGACATCGCGTCAGTGAAAGAAGAAGTAATCAGGATTAGAAGAGATTTGCACATGCATCCGGAATTAGGCTTTCAGGAATTTAGAACGTCTAAGCTTATATGTGAGTATCTTGAGTCCTTAGGAATAGAAACTCAAGTCTTAGCGCAAACCGGGATAGTCGGTCTGCTCCAAGGAGGCCAACCTGGGCCTACCCTTTTACTGCGGGCTGATATGGATGCCTTACCACTCCAGGAATTGATCGATAAACCTTATAAGTCAATTTATGAAGGAATAGCTCATAGTTGTGGTCATGATTCTCATGTCGCTATACTTCTTGGAGCCGCTAAAGTTTTAAGTAATTCTCGCCATGAAATTAAGGGTAACATCAAGTTTCTGTTTCAGCCAAATGAGGAAACGACCTACCCCAAAGGGGGAGCTTTAGAAATGATCCGGAACGGGGTTTTGGAAAATCCTAGGGTAGATGGTGCTTTTGCTCTTCATGTTTGGTCGGGTATTGATAGCGGAAAAATTGGGGTCGTAAGTGGTGCAATAATGGCCGGGCTTGAAGAGTTTGAGTTAACCATTTTTGGCAAAGGAGGGCATACATCTTCCCCTCATTCTGCGGTAGATCCAATCATTGCAGCGGCCAAAATTGTTGATGCAGTTCAGACTATATCCACAAGGGAAATCGATGTGTTCAACCCCACTGTAATTATGTTTGGTAAGATCCAAGGAGGCACAGGGCGAAACATAATTCCTGAAAAAGTGGAAATGGGCGGAACGATGCGTTATTTGTTCGACGATGAAGAGGAGGGGAAAGCACTGCTCAAGGAAAAATTTGAGCGAATCATTAAAGGGATTTGCATGGCTTCAAGAACAGAATATGAGCTTACCTATATACCTAGTAACCCCAGTATGAATAATGCTCCTGAAATGGTTCAAATGGTAAGAGAAGCAGCGCTAGAAACCTTGGGAATAGAGCAAAGTATTATTCAATATCGAGTTATGGGTGGAGAAGATTTCGCTGAATTTACACATAGAGTGCCGAGTGCGTTTTATTTTGTTGGCACTAGAAACCTTGACAAAGGTTCAGATTATCCCCATCATCATCCACTCTTTGATATAGATGAAGAAACACTGTTGATTGGAGTAGAGATGCATGTCAGGTCTGCCCTTGCTTATTTAAACAAATAATCTGTAATTAGTGAAGAGAGAGGAAGACAGGGCAATGATCTACAGAACCAAGCCTGGGCAAGTGAGTTATGGCGAGGCCATTGGTATTGTTCTCCTTGACAGCTGTGCCCCGTTTATACCCGGAGATGTTGCGAATGCCACTACCTACCACTTCCCAGTACGTTACCAACAGGTGCCCGGTTTGACCGTGAAGCGAATTTTTCAGCACGACACCAGCATTCTGGAATCAGTAATCGAAGCGGGCAGAGCACTGAAGAGTGAGGGTGTACGCGCAATAACCGGTGACTGTGGTTTCATGGCAATATATCAAGTTGAAATGGCCCGTCGACTTGAACTTCCGGTTTTTATGTCTAGCCTGTTGCAGATACCTTTTATGTTGCGCTTGATTTCAGAAACCTACAAGATTGGTATTATAACCGCCAATGCTCGCGCTCTGGATCATACTGTCCTGAGTCCTTGCGGAGCAGACCTTCCTGATCGGCTTGTTATATGTGGGCTGGAGGAGTGCCCTAGTTTCTTCTCTGCTATTATCGAGGAAAACGGTGAGCTGGATACGGAGAAGGTTGAGACAGAAGTGGTCGCTGCTGCTCAAGCCTTGTTAAGGGATATGCCGGACGTTAAGCTGTTGCTTTTCGAATGCAGTGTACTCGCCCCCTACGGGGCTGCGGTACAGGAGGTAACTGGGCTGCCCGTCTTTGATTTTGTGACGATGATCAACTATGTCTATACAGCTGTCGTCAAACAACGTTTTACTGGCTTTATGTGATTTAGAGCTTATTAAAGACCAATTAGTAAGGGAGGAAAAAAAATGCCTGTTTTTTCTAAAGAGGAATTCGCCGAACGTGTCCGCAAGACTAAGGAGAGAATGGTAGAGAAAGGGATCGATTTGCTTCTGATTTCTCAGCCGGCGAACATGAACTATCTCACCGGATATGATGGTTGGAGCTTTTACGTACATCAGTGCTTGCTTGTTTCTAAGGATCAAGAAGAACCCATGTGGATTGGACGTGGTATGGACGCAAACGGTGCTCGAATTACCACTTATCTATCTGGGGGAAACATCCGTGAATACGCCGATAACTATGTTCAGTCTTTGGTTAGGCATCCTATGCACTTTGTGGCAGATGTAATTAAAGAAAAGAGTTGGGACAAAGGAACCGTGGGCGTAGAAATGGACCAGTTTTACTTTACCCATCGTGCCTACATTGAACTGGAACGTTCTTTACCTCATGCCAAATTCAGTGACGCTAATACTCTTGTAAACTGGGTTAGAGTTATTAAGTCTGATACTGAGATTGAGTTTATGAAACGGGCCGGACGCATTGCCATCAATGTTATGGATGCTGCACGGCAAGCAATCCATGTTGGGGTACGAGAATGTGATGCAGCTGCAGCCATTGCCTCTGCACAGTATGCCGGTACAGCCGAATATAGTGGAGATTATCCGGCCATTGTCCCGTTAATGATGACGGGTGAAGCCATTAAGACCCCTCACCTAACTTGGACGGAAAAAGTCTATAAAGCTGACGAACCAGTGTTATTGGAGCTAAGTGGAGCTTACAGACGCTATCATGCTCCTATTGCCCGTACAATCTATCTAGGTAAAAATCCACCACCATTGTTGGAGGAAACCGCTAAAGTTGTTTTGGAAGGGCTAAATGCGGCTCTCGACTTTATCAAGGCCGGTGTAACCTCCGAAGAGGTGGAAGCTGTATGGCGTAAGGCTATTGCCCATTCTGCAGTGGTCAAAGAGTCCCGTATAGGATACTCTATTGGTCTTAACTACCCGCCTGATTGGGGAGAGCAGACCCTTAGCGTACGTCCCGGTGATACCACGATATTACAGTCTAACATGGTAATACACTTAATTCCGGGTATATGGTATGAGGAAGTTGGATTTGAAATAGATGCCTCTATCCGGATTACACAATCAGGCTACGAATCGCTTTACGATTATCCGCTCGAGTTATTTATTAAGGAATAAATGAAACACCGTCGTCAAGAAAGTCTATGAGAAGGGAACTGATTTAATTGAGTAAAATTCCTGTTCATCCTGCCAATACTCCTCTTCCAGCTGGTCCCTATAACCATGCAATCATCGCCGGTGGTTTTGTCTTCGTCAGTGGGCAGACACCAGAAAAGCCAGGTACCGATGAACTGGTAGAAGGTGGTATCGAGATTCAAACCAGACAAGTGATGGAGCACCTCAAGACCATCCTTACTGCTGCTGGTTGTAGTATGGATGATGTGGTCAAGGTCAGTGCTCACCTGGCCGATATAAATGATTTCCCCGGGTACAACAAGGCCTATAAGGAGTATTTTTCCGAGCCATTTCCTGCACGCATTACTGTGCAGAGCGGTATACCGGGTGGTGCACTGCTAGAAGTTGATGTGGTTGCTCTTCGACCTGCCGGCTAAGTTGCATAGTATGTTTTGATCTTGCATCAAGAAAGGGAGCGTAAGAGAAATGGAATCTCTTGAGCAGAGTAAAGGAGAAGAAGAACTCTGGCGGCAGTTACCAAGTATCCGAGACATCTGGTCGGCCCGTGAAAGAATTTCTTCAATGGTGATAAAAACACCGTTGATTATCTCCCCTGTGATTTCAGAGCAAGTGCGTGCCTCTGTGTTCTTGAAACTGGAAAATCTGCATGAGACAGGCGCTTTCAAGATCAGAGGCGCGGCCAACAAAATGTTAAGCCTCACACTGGATGAGCAAAAACGTGGGGTTGCAACATTTTCTACTGGTAATCATGGTCTGGCAGTTGCTTACGTGGCAAAAAAATTAGGCATTCCAGCGGTCGTGTGCATTTCAAATCGGGTGCCGAGTGTCAAAGTGGATGCCCTGCGTCGTATGGGGACCTCGGTTCAAATCCATGGCAATAGTCAGGACGAAGCTGAAGAGTACTGTCACAGGTTTTCAGAACAGCATGATCTCACGGTAATTAGGGCATTTGACGATCCGTTTGTGATTTCGGGGCAAGGCACTATAGGACTGGAGCTTCTTGAAGACTTCCCCGCAATCGATACCGTTATCGTTCCTTTATCAGGGGGAGGTTTATTGTCTGGAATTGCATTGGTCATGAAATCTATCGATCCCAGAATCCGGGTCATTGGCGTTTCCATGGAACGTGGGGCGGTAATGTATCAAAGTCTCAGGGCTGGTAGGCCAGTAGAGCTACCGGAGGAGGATACTCTAGCGGATAGCTTGTTAGGGGGAATCGGCCTAGATAACCGGTATACTTTCCGAATGGTTCAGAATTATGTCGATGAAACTGTGCTAGTTACAGAAGAGGCCATAGCAGAGGGGATGGCATATCTTATGAAGTCGCATCGGATGGTAGTCGAAGGGGCGGCGGCTACTGGTATCGCTGCTGTCTTACAATCTGGGCTTATAGCTCCCGGTAGCAATGTAGCAGTTATCGTAAGTGGGAATAACGTGGATGTGTCCTCATTTCTGAAAGCAACTGAAAGATATCTGTAGGAATTTCTGGATCGGTGATCTTCTGTATTCAGATTCAGAGCTGAAGCATGACTTTACATCCCGCATGAGAGCAGGGATGTAAAGTTTTTTAGAATAACTTTTTCTCAAAGTAGGGCTGGTAATACTTAAATC
>DASRMG010000059.1:0-14992 GCA_035648035.1 Desulfosporosinus sp.
TAAAATATGAAGCTGAAGGAACAAGGATTTTCTTTGATTTAATCTCTCCACCCAGAAAAGTTAAATAATACACTGTTGCTATGTAAACAACGAGACAAGCCTTGCTAGATGCAGGTTTGTCTCGTTTTAGTACAGATAACGGTTCAGGGGACCTCCATTTTCAAAACTGTAACGCTTTTGATTTCGTGCTGCTTTAGGATAGCAGTCAGTTTCTCAGAGTAATCAATGTCATCTAGTTTGGGGCAGGCTATGAGAGTAATCTTGTTGCGCATGAACGTTTGATGAATGTTTGGGCAGGCAAAGGCCGTGCAGTCAGCGGCGATCAGTAAGTGCGCATTATCAAGGTAAGGCGCGTTTAAGGGGACTAATTTTAACTGGCAAGGCCACTGGCCAAGTTGCGACGGTAGGCTGCCATTGTCAGGAGTTGGTGTGGATTCCGGTTGCTGTTTTTTAGCAAGTAGTTTTGCGTGGGTACTAGGGCAACCACAGGGGATGGCAGGTTCTGGCTGAGGTTTGTTTTTCGCCATATGCAGATTGACAGCCACTTCATCATATTCGGCTGTTTCTCGTTCCTCAAGGGCGATGGCTCCGGTTGGGCAATCAGGTAGACAGTCACCAAGACCGTCACAATAACTTTCCGAAATTAGACGTGCTTTTCCTTCAATGAGTTGTAGGGCTCCTTCGTGACAGGCTGTCACACAAAGTCCGCAACCGTTACATTTGGATTCATCTATTTTTATAATATTTCGTTTCATTAATAGAAACCCCTTTCCAATGGTTTGTTTTATTAGGTTCAGTATATTACAATAAGAGAACTAAGTCGGTATCTGAGGATACATCTTCAAGGCGGTGATCACAATGATTGAAAGGTATCTTGAAGAGGTTTCGAAAACGAGCCTATTTCGAGGCATTGAAAGAGAAGATCTTCGTGCGATGCTTGATTGCATGAAGCCTAGAATCCTCCATTATAACAGAAATGATTATATCGTGACAGGCGGAGACGCTTATGATAGCGTTGGTATCGTACTAAACGGTGCAGCGACGGTGAGTAAAGAAAATGCTCAAGGGAACAGGATTGTGATGACACTTCTGAAACCGGGGGATATTTTTGGAGAGATCATAGCCTTTTCAAGTCAAATGACCTGGCCTGCAACTGTTCAGGCCCAAGAGACTTCTGTCGTTCTCTTCTTGCCAAGAGGTAAAATTGTCGGGGATTGTGGCTGTGATAAAAGATGTTCAGGTCATAAGATTTTTATTCAAAATTTCTTAAGGGTCATCTCTCAGAGAGCGATCATGTTAAACAAGAAAGTTGAATATCTGACTATCAAGAGTATGAGCGGGAAAATTAGCACCTATTTACTGGAACAATACAAAAGTCAAGCAACTCTGAATCTTACGCTACCTCTTAATCGGAATGAACTTGCGGATTTTCTGAATGTTTCTCGTCCCTCCATGTCAAGAGAAATGAGTATCATGAGAGAACAGGGAATCATTGAATTTCATTTGAGCAAAGTTAACATTATGGACCTAGAAGGATTAAAGCAAATATGTGCTTTATGAAGAAAAATGAGGTTTAGGGTAACATGATTAAGGTTTATAATAGAAAGACGAAAACCCACGAAACTGAATTAGTAGCGGGAGAAGCTTATCTTAACTGGATCTATTCCTCCCCTCTGGGAATGAAATTATTAGAGCTGTTAATTAAGAAAAAGATTACTTCTAAAATTTTCGGCTACTATTGTAACAGTACTATAAGCAAAGCTAAAATAACAAAATTTATCGACGAATTTAAGATTGATATGACTCGCTATGAAATGCCTGAAAAGGGCTTCAAAAACTTTAATGACTTCTTCTGTAGACGATTGAAAAAGGGTCAGTGCCAACTAGCGAGTGATGAAACTGATTTCATATCACCTTGTGAGGGAAAAATTCTCGCCTACCAGGCCATTGATATAAACATGCTTGTCCAGATCAAAGGTATAACCTATTCTTTAGAAGAGCTTATTGGACAGGCTTCTATCGCTTCAAACTATGCAGAAGGAACTTGTCTGATAATTAGGTTGAGCCCTGAAAATTATCATAGATTTCACTTTGTGGATTGTGGTACATGTGGTCCCACGACTAAAATAAAGGGATTTTACTATTCGGTCAATCCAACCTCCATCCAACGAATCAATAAGTTGTTTTGTTCCAATAAACGAGAATGGAGCATTCTAACCTCTGAAAATTTTGGGGAGATACTATATGTTGAGATAGGTGCCACCTTTGTAGGTTCCATGATACAAACTTACCATGATTATGAAACAGTGAAAAGGGGAGATGAGAAAGGTTATTTTAAGTTTGGTGGTTCAACTGTCATCATGTTTCTGAAAAAAGGTGCCGTTAAAGTTGACAAGGATATCATAGCCCAATCTGCTCAAGGGATGGAATGTAAGGTGGGCATGGGAGAAAGGATTGGTTCAAGGTAAGGGCTCTTTGTGGAGGTTCGCCAAGGGGTCAATGTCTTTTTGGGTACCCGTGGGCCACAAACATATGCCAATACCAACGATTACAAGGATAAACCCAACCCAATGATATAAGGACAAACGTTCGCCCAGGAAAATGCAAGCTAATGAGATACCGAAAACGGGCGCGAGATTTCCGAAAATGGCGGCTTTTCCGCTGCCAAGTCGGTTAACTCCCTCGAAATTAAGCATGACCGCAATCCCTGTTACGAAACAGCCCATGTACAGCAAGCCTAACATACTTATGCCAGTGAAATGCCAGCTTTTATGAAACGTTTCCCATAACCCATAGGGTAACAAGAACATTGTGCCGAAGAGGAGGGAATAGACACTTGTCACTAACGGTGTGAATTTCTTCATGACTCCCTGGCCAATGATTGTAAATAAAGAGACACCCAATACATTCACCAGCATCATAAGGTCACTAGGACGTAAGTTCAAAGCGAGTAATCGAGTGAATGACCCTTGAGTAATGACGACTAAGAGACCCGTAAAGGAAAGCGCAATCCCAAACACTCGCAGCTTTGAGGGAATGATTCCCCAGCCTAGAGCTAGGAGGGTAATAGTAATTGCCGGGTTGGTTGCAAAAATAATAGAAACATTGGTCGCTGTGCTATATTGTATAGACCATAGAAATGTAGCATAAGCGACGGAAATGCCGAGAGATCCCATCAGTGCAAAAAGGAATAGATCGTGTTTGCTCGGCGTGGGACTTTGGCGCAAGGAACGCCGCGCCAACGGAAATACCACCAGCAAACCGAACAGCCCCCGCAGTGTTGCTAAAGCGATGGGTGGAATATCTCCCGATATGAGCCGAGCGGCTACAACATTTCCACCGAAGAGTAGAGAAGATAATAAAAGTACTAGATATCCCGCGAATTTAAGGTTTTTCTTCTGAATATTTGGTTGTTCAATCATTTCTAGCCCTCTTTTTAATAGTACTACAGAAGTATATTATTAACATTAATGGTTGTAATAGCAATAACACTCATCAAATTATAGTCTCAATGATCGCTATATATACAATATACTTTGCCGGAATAGATTGCTAGACTTGTTCAAAAATTCTATACTAAAAGAGTTAACTCTTTACGAAGGAGACATTGATATGAGTATAAAGTTCATTAAACGAATGCCAACTGCAGACGAAATTATGGAACAGATTCCTTTGCCCAAGCACATAAAAAGTCTTAAAGAAACGAGAGATCTTGAGATCAGAAATATCTTTGAAGGTAAGGATGACCGATTTATCCTTATCATAGGTCCGTGTTCAGCGGATAATGAAGATTCTGTCTGCGAGTATATTCAAAAACTTGCAGGAGTTCAGGAAAAAGTAAAAGATCAAATTTTAATTATACCACGAATCTATACCAATAAGCCACGAACCACGGGTGAAGGCTATAAGGGCATGGCGCATCAACCCGACCCGAGCAAAGAACCAGACTTATTTGAAGGAATCAAAGCTATAAGAAAAATGCATATACGATCCTTAAGCGAATTTCATATGCCTGCGGCCGATGAAATGCTCTACCCAGAGAACTATACCTATCTCTCGGATGTCTTGGGATATATTGCCATTGGAGCCCGTTCTGTCGAAAATCAGCAACACAGATTAACGTCGAGTGGTATGGACACCCCTGTAGGGATGAAAAATCCTACCAGTGGAGACCTGTCAGTTATGTTAAACTCGATCATAGCTGCGCAGCGCGGTTATACATTTATCTATAATGGATGGGAAATTGAAACAACAGGCAATCCACTCACCCATGCTATCTTGAGAGGCGCGGTGGATCCTTATGGAAGAAATATCCCGAATTATCATTATGAGGACTTAATACGCATTGCTAAAGAGTATGATAAGCTACAACTTTCAAATCCCTCCATTATTGTCGATACAAACCATGCAAATTCTATGAAGTGTTATTCGGAACAGCCACGAATAGCAAGAGAAGTATTGATGAGTCGGAAATATGATGGTTTACTTAAGAAAATGATTAAAGGCCTGATGATAGAAAGCTACATAGAAGAAGGAAGACAAGGTATTGGAGAAAATATTTATGGGAAATCAATCACTGATGCGTGTCTTGGGTGGGATAGAACAGAAAAATTAATTTATGATATTGCAGAGAGTGTTTAAGTGAATTAACAAGGCTGTTCTATCACGCCCGTTAAGGCCATAGTGATATTAGGTATGCAGGAAGTTAATTGTAAATATATCATAATAGTAATTGACTTCTATTTAAAATTATTATAAACTATGGAAAGAAAGTTAAGGAGGAATTATATATGAAAAAATTTATATGTTCAGTATGTGGGTACGTATACGAGGGTAATGAAGCTCCGGACCAATGTCCACAGTGTAAGGCTGCCAAGGAGAAATTTTCAGAGAAAAAAGATGGTGAGATCATGCAATGGGCGGACGAACATAAAATCGGTGTCGCTCAGGGCGTTGATGCTGATATAATTGAAGGCTTAAGAGCAAACTTTACCGGTGAATGTACTGAGATAGGCATGTATCTGGCGATGGGCCGTCAAGCTGACCGCGAAGGCTTTCCCGAAATAGCAGAAGCCTATAAAAGGATTGCTTATGAAGAAGCAGATCATGCAGCCAAGTTTGCGGAGCTGCTCGGTGAAGTTGTCTTTGCAGATACTAAAAAGAATTTAGAGCTGCGGGTAGAAGCAGAATTTGGGGCATGTCAGGGTAAAAAGGATCTTGCCACAAAAGCAAAACAACTGAACTATGATGCAATCCACGATACTGTTCATGAGATGTGTAAGGATGAAGCGAGACACGGATCAGCGTTTAAAGGACTTCTGAATAGGTACTTTAAGTAAGCTGCTAAATTTCCAGAGGACTGTTTCCAAAAAAAATGGAAGCAGTCCTCTTTTGATGTTGGATATAAACAGGATAACTACTAATGGATAATATTGTGTATAATAGGTTTGAAAGTGGGTGAATGTCATTGTCCAATGACATGGAAATAGTGGATAAATTGGTTTCTTCCATTGACTCAGGCCAATACAACGCTTATGATAAACTGCCGTCAGAAAATGAAATAGCAGATCAATACAAGGTACCGAGAAACACTGCCCGGAAGGCCTATGAAAGACTTGAAGAATTGGGGTATATCTATAAAAAGCACGGTAAAGGAAGCTATGTGAAAGATAGATATAAACAGATTGAGCTGGTTCTTTCAGGTGATGTAAGTTTCAGTCAAAAAATGATAGAAAAAGGTTATGATTACCAATCAGAAACTATATTTTGCAAGAAAATTAAATTTAACCCTAAAATATCTGAGTACTTGAAAACAGATGAAGAGGATACGATTTTCAAAGTCGGCAGACTAAGATATATCGATCACCAACCCATCGCCCTACATATCTCCTATGTTGCCAAATCCGTATTTCAGGAGATCGAGGCTGAGGGCATGGATATTACATCCATGTTCAAATATTACAAAAGCAAAGGATATACAGAATTTGATTCAAAAAGTAGCATCTTAAGCGTAGCCTTTCCCACAAAGTCTCAACGAAAAGTATTTAATTGCACCAATTTAATCCCTCTTTTGGTCTTGGAATCAGGCTGTACGGACAAAAAGACTGGAGCGGTATTGGAGTACACTAAGATTTTTTATAGAAGTGATTGCTTTTCTTATGTCATCAAAAGGCCATAGCAAGGCCAATACAATGGTCCTTAAATGCTCCCTAATAAAACGGGCTTAACCTTTGATAGTTAAAAGGTTAGGCCCGTTTTGCTTTTTTCTTATTTAACATTACAAAATAATGATATTTGTTCAGAAACACGCTTTACAGAGATTTAACGCTGAACTTACCAAGCTTTAACATCGCCAACTTGGCAACAAGTTATGATAATTATAGGGATAAACACTGATAAAGGATGGCTCAATAATGTTGAGAAAAAAAAGAACCGAGATCTTAATCAATGGTTCATCAGAAGTTTCAGTAAAGTTATCTCAAGAAATACTCACTGTTTATGAGGTCAAGACCCTTGAGGAACCCAATAATAGTTTAGTTATGGTCAAAGTGCGGGAAAGCGCTAAGCGAAGTTTATTCTATCTGGGGGAGGTGCTTATTACGGAATGTAAGGTTATGATCCAGGGAGCCTTAGGCATCGGCATGGTTATGGGGCATAAATTAGAGCTGGCTTACAACCTTGCCATTATTGATGCAGCCTATAATGCGAATTGTCCAGAGACTAAAGAGTGGACCAGTGTTTTATTGCGTGAGGGAGACCGTATCAAGGGAAATTGCGAAGCATCACAAAACAAGATTTTGAAAACAAAAGTAAACTTTGACAATATGGACGTTAGCAAGGATGGGTAAACAGCAGATGTCACTAGATTTGGTACATGATCTACAAGCAGTTTATCGCAAAACAATTGATTCAATGTCTAGACCGGGTTTGATCAGCAATATCACCGACCAGGCAGACAAGGTGAATATGGAGATTAGTTGTTTTGGTTCAACCTTAGTCTTGGTAATGATGCTGTTTGATACAGAAGTGACCTTCAAAGTGTGCTCTGAACGTGAAGAGGAAGTATCCAAACTGATTAACCAGTTGACCTATGCCAAAGCAAAAGAATTGGAAAGTGCTGATTTTATTCTAGTTCTAAACGACGCTCAACCTGGAGATTTAAAGAAGGCCTTTAGAAGGTCCTATGCAGGAGATCTTATGGACCCTCACAAAGCAGCAACACTTATTATTGAAGCTGACTATGTGGGCAATGACCGTGCTTTAACCCTGACGGGTCCCGGAATCGAAACGGAATGCACGATAGACGTAAAAACAAAGGATGGATGGGTAGATCTACGGGCAGAAAAAACTCTGAATATCCCTTGGGAATTGATCTTATCTTTACAGATTGGTATGACAATATTTTATGTCTGCCGCGAACTACTCAAATTACGAAACAGGTGGTTAGATAGATGGGATATGTTGCCGTAAAAGGCGGAACGCTTGCTATTGAAGAATCCATCAAACGACTGAAATATGAGCGGTTGAAAAAGGGTGTCGTGCTGGATTGTGACAGAATTGAAGGCGGCATGCGCTGCCTGATCGACCAGGTTATGTCGGAAAGCAGCCTCTACAATGAAACGATTGCAGCGCTGGCTATTAAGCAGGCCGAAGGAAGTCCTGAAGAAGCCGTATTTTTAATGAGAGCCTACCGTTCAACTTTGCCACGCAAACATTATTCGCGAACCGTCGAGTCTGACGATATGGTGGTGGAACGAAGAATATCGGCCAGCTTTAAGGACATTCCCGGTGGTCAAATCTTAGGGTCTGCCAATGATTATACGCATCGACTCATCGACTTTGACTTAAACAAGGAAACCGATGAAGAGGCAATCCACTGGGTACGCGACTATGCCTTGGAAAGTGGTGCGGAGCAAGACAAGACTGATTTAGCCAATCTGCCTAAGGTGCTAGATTATCTGCGGGAGGAAGGTCTACTTCCCACTTGCGAAAATGATAATAGTAAGCCCGATGATGTGACCAAAGAGAGTCTTCAGTTTCCTACCAGCCGTAGTGAAAGACTGCAGATTTTAACGAGGGGTCAGACGGGTGCGGTCACTTCCTTAGGATATGTAGCACTGCGTAGCTGTGGGGCCTTGCACCCTACGGTGGGAGAATTGCGTATAGGAAATCTCCCGATCTATGTCGATAATCCCTTCAGCGAACAAACTGAGGACGAGGACAGCTATTTTATTGGAGACATCAAAGTCACGGAAGTAGAAAGCTTGTTCCCGGAAGATGTTCAAAAAACAAAGAGTCAGAAAGAGATCCAATTCAGTCTAGGGTATGGCATCTGTTATGGTAAAAATGATACCAAAGCGATTGCCATGAGTATTCTGGACCGTTGTCTGGAGGTGGGTAATTCTGAGGATCCGACTCAGAACGAAGAGTTTATCTTGTTGCATATTGACTCGGTTGAAGCCACAGGGTTCATATCACATCTCAAATTACCACACTATGTGACCTTCCAGTCCAAGCTGGACAGTGTCCGTAAGTCCAAAAAGGTAAGGAATGACCAAGATGAACATTGAGTATAATTTTGCCTTCCTGGATGAAGGGTCTAAAAGAGAGATTAGAAGGGCAACCCTTAAAGCCATAGCAATTCCAGGGTACCAGGTCCCTTTTGCCTCAAGGGAGATGCCCATCGCCAGAGGCTGGGGTACCGGAGGATTGCAGTTGACGCTTTCCCTGGTGGGGAAAGAGGATATTCTGAAAGTCATTGATCAAGGCTCAGATGAATCGGTGAACGCCGTGAATATAAAAAAACTCGTCGCTATTACGACCGGTATCACAGTAACCGATCAAACTGCGGACGCGACCATCATCCAATCGAGACATAGAATTCCAGAAAAGCCACTGCGCGAAGGTCAGATTCTGGTTCTTCAGGTGCCTTTACCAGAACCTTTGCGAGCTTATGAACCGAGTGAGTACGAAACCAAAAAGCTTCATGCGGAACAAGAATACAGTGGTGCTTGGCTCATGCTATTTGAACAAATCATGAATTACGGAACGATGTCGACGGGTGCGGACCATCCTGTGATGGTTCATGGACGGTATGTTATGGCCCCAAGCCCCATACCCAGGTTCGATAATCCCAAGCTTAATTGTTCGCAAGCGTTGATTCTTTTGGGTGCTGGTCGAGAAAAGAAGGTCTATGCCGTGCCTCCGTATACTAGGGTCGCATCGCTTGATTTCGAGGACTACCCTTTTGGAGCTGAAACGTTCCAAGGTAAAAGCTGCAGACTGTGTGGGGCTAAGGACGTATTTCTGGATGAGATACTGGATGATGTAACGGGTGTTACGTCTTATCAGTGCAACGATTCCAGCCATTGCTTGCAGAAATTGAATGGGAAATCTAGTGAATGAGGGATTGCAAATGAAAGACTTTGAACAACCTGTCTTGTCTGTGAGTCATATCAATAAACAATATGGCGACGGTTGTGAAAACTGCAGAGGGGCAGAAGGACATCGCATGATCAAGAACTATTGTCCTGTCTGCGGTACAGTCTATGCCTGCAGGGATATCACGTTTGACGTGTATGCGGGAGAAATATTAGGGGTTGTAGGAGAAAGCGGAAGTGGAAAGTCAACCTTGATGGACTGCCTGTATTTTGATCAGGAGGTAAGCAGCGGTGAGGCTTATATCAGCTCCTACAAGAGCGGAGACCTCAATGTATTTAGAGAAACGGCGCAACAGAAACGACACATCAGGAATCACAGGATGGGAAAAGTCTATCAGAACCCGCTTATGAGTTTAAAGATGAATTTCTCTTCGATTGGCAATATCGCGGAGAAACTTATTTCAGCTGGAAACAGGAATGTTGGACAAATGAAAGCTAGAGGGGAAGAACTTCTGGAGCACGTCAACATACCACTTTATCGTATGAAAGAGGCCCCCAAAAACTTCTCAGGTGGCATGCAACAGAGGGTGCAAATCGCCAAGGCTTTATCGAATAATCCTCCTCTTCTCCTGCTCGATGAAGTCACCACAGGGTTAGATTTATCGGTTCAGGCAAGTGTCCTTGATTTAATCAAGACCCTGCAGAGACAGCTGAAGATTACCGTGGTCATTGTCTCCCATGATTTGGGCGTGATTAGAATGCTGGCGGATCGAACGATTGTGATGCTGGATGGAAAGATTATTGAACATGGGTTAACAGATCAGATTCTTGAAGATCCGCAGCATGCCTATACCCAACAGTTAGTACAATCCCTTCTTTAAACGACGCAAGTTGGCTATGCGCTGTTGAGGTGTGAAAGATTGGAGGAGAAAATGATCAAAAGGCTTAGTAAAGAACCGTGTATTCATGAGAACTGTCAATTAGACCAGGCTGAGTTGGGTGAATATACAGAGGTAGGGATTTATAATATTTTGGAAAATGTTACATTAGATAATTTTTCTTATACTGACCGGTTTTGCACCTTGCAAAACGTCGAGGTAGGTAAGTTTTCCAACATTGCCGCCCAGGTAAGAATTGGGCCTACTTCTCATCCTATGGACAGACCGACCCTGCACCACTTTACCTACCGCCGTAGGAAGTATGGCTTCGCTACGACAGATGATGAATTATTCTTTCAGCGACGAGACGAGCAGAAAGTTTATATTGGCCACGATACTTGGCTTGGACACAGTTCAGTCATCATGCCTGGCATAAAGATAGGGAACGGGGCGGTTGTGGGGAGCGGTGCAGTGGTGACTAAAGATGTTGATCCCTATACTATTGTGGTCGGAGTACCTGCTAAACCCATCAAGCAACGATTTTCTCAGGAGATGATTAGAAAACTGGAGGAGATCAAGTGGTGGGACTGGTCTTATGAGACCATTAAAGAAAGGCTGGATGACTTTTATCTTCCTATTAAACAATTCACAGATAAGTATTATAAAGCAGGTGATTAAATGGAAGAGATGCTAGCGATTGAGCACTTATCAAAATCATTTATGATTCATAATCTAGACAAACAAATTGAAGCACTGCACGATATTAGTCTCAAATTAAAAGAAGGAGAATTTGTTGGTATCACAGGGAAAAGCGGCAGTGGAAAATCAACGGTCTTTAAATGTATTTATCGTACCTATGCCCCTCAAAACGGAAGCATTTGGTATAATTCAAAAAAATTCGGTCCTGTGAACTTAGCGGAACTATCGGAACGACAGATTATTTATCTAAGAAAACATGAGATTGGCTATGTATCACAGTTTTTAAGTACTTTGCCCAGGACCACTGCACAGGAACTGGTTAAACATGCGGTTCTGGAGATGGAACAGGATGAAGAGTACGCAGAACAGGAAGCCAATAAAATGCTAGAACACTTTGAATTAGACAGAGAATTATGGGATTGTTACCCTGGTACGTTTTCCGGCGGCGAAAAGCTGCGCCTAAATATTGCTCGGGCTATGGTGAAGCGCCCAAGGCTGTTACTCTTGGATGAACCGACGGCCAGTTTGGATCAAGCCTCCAAATTGAAAGTGAGAGAACTTATTGAGCAACTGAAACGAGAAGGAACGACCATGATGGGGATATTCCATGATATCGAATTTATGGAAAATCTCTGTAGCCGGGAATATACAATTCGTGAGGGCGAATTACTGGATTTTGAAGTTTAACCTAAAACTTACAGTAGCTTAATAGGGACTTAATCTTCTTCAAGTAAACTAAGAGATAGGTTATCCTAAGAGCTATTTGAAAGAATATATGTTTCTAAATTGAGAGGAGAATAAAAATGAGAAAATCTACATCACTGGTTATGTCTGTCATTCTAATGTCGTCTCTCTTAGTAGGATGCGGTTCTTCAGCCTCTACAACCAACTCCACTAAAGAGGTAAAAGATCCTGATACGATCACCATTGCTTGGTTACCTAATAATGCGGCAGAGGATTTCAAGGAAACGCGGGCGGAAATTGACAAGATCATCGAAAAGGCTACCGGAAAAAAAGTGGTTGATAAATTAACCACGGATTACGCGATTACTGTTGAGGCACTGGCAAGTGGTAATGCTCAACTTGCCTTCCTTGGAGCGGAATCTTATGTTGAGTCGCACAAAAAAAATGAAAAGGTTCTTCCCCTTGTAGTGAACAGTGGGAAATCAGGAACCTTGACGGATGCCTTGTATTATAGCCGAATTGTTGTTAAGAAAGGCAACGAAGACCAATACAAAGCTGGCACAGACTACGCGCTTGATAACGTAGCAGGGAAAAAGTTCTCGTTCGTTTCAACGAGTTCGACCTCTGGATTCAAAGTTCCATCAGCAGGAATCGTTTCGCATTTCTCAAAACAAGACAAATGGAAGACTCTTAAGGCAGAAGATCTGCTGCAAGGGGGTAGTGATAAATTTTTCAGCCAAGTAATATTTGGGGGTTCTCACCAACTATCACTAGTGAACGTACTGACCGATAAAGCGGAGGCCGCTGCGGTCGATGACGTCGATGTGATCAGCTATGTAGAACTTACAACCGGTAAAGATAACGCCAAGGGGGCTGTCTATACGGTTAAAAAGGACGCGACTGATCCTTTCAGCAAACTGGTCGGGGCACAATACGTGGTCATCGATTCAACCCCAGTGATTAACGGACCTATTGCTGTCAACACCGCTGCCTTAAGCAAAAGCACTGTCGATGCCATCACTAAGGCACTTATGTCAGAGGAAACGACTAATAATCCTAAGATTTTCATACCTAAGGATTCTAAGACTAAAGGGTTTTTCAATGCACCGCAAAAGTTTCTAACGGCCGATGATTCTTTTTATCAACCCATCCGCGACCTGAGTAAGTAAACTCAGTCGGTTAAGCTGTTCGCTGCTTGCGCGGGGATTTTAACCCCACGCAAGCAGCGAAAGTAACTCTCGCTTTCTATAAGGGGGAGTCTGGAAATGGATACAAAAAGCTCTGTTGTTAATGAACGGAAAGAATAGGCTTGTGAAAGGAAGTTAGATATGGCGTTATTAGAATTAAATAAGGTCACCAAAAAATATAACGATGACTGCTGTGCTCTAGACGACGTTAGTTTTTCTGTCAATAAAGGCGAGTTTGTTTCCATCATCGGCCCTTCCGGAGCTGGAAAGTCGACACTTCTGCGCTGTATCAACCGGATCATTGAAGCGAACAGCGGTGAGATCACCGTTGATGGCGTCCTTTCTTCAAGTCTCAATAAGAAAAAGTTACGTAAGCTAAGAACGAAGATCGGTATGATCTTTCAACACTATAATTTGGTTGATCGGCTGACAGTGATCGAAAATGTCCTCCACGGGCGACTCGGCTATAAATCGACGCTGGCAGGAGTTTTTGGTAGATATAGCCAAGAAGAGAAAGAGCAAGCTTTGAAAATTATTAAGATCTTGGGTCTTGAGGAACAAGTCTATAAGCGCTGTGACCAATTAAGCGGCGGCCAAAAACAACGTGTGGGTATCGCTAGGGCCTTGGTGCAAAATCCCAAAATAATTCTATGTGATGAACCGATTTCTTCGCTTGATCCTAATGCTTCGAAGATTATCATGGATCACTTAAGAAACATATCTGCAGAGATGGGAATTACTGTGCTTGTTAATTTACACCAGGTTGAGGTAGCACTAAAGTATTCGGACAGAATTATTGGCATTAACCGGGGAAGGGTTATCTTTGATGGATCTCCCTGCGCTCTAACGACACTGCAGCTTAAGGAAATCTATGGTTCAGAGTCCGATGATTTGATGGTTGAGCTAGGAGCGAGACATGCAGGATAACATTTTCAATCAACGAAGAAATAACAATTTGATCTTCTTTGTTATATTAGCTATTGTAACGGTCGGTTCCATCATCATCACTGAGTACGATGTGATAAAAGGGTTTACCAGTATTGCTAAGGCAATAAAATGGGGAACCAGCAATTTTTATCCTGATGCTAAAGCCGTGAGAATCTTGCATGAAATATTACCGAAATTGCAGGAAACGGTGCTCATGTCTATTGCTGCAACCACCGTAGCGGCAGTATTTGCTTTGTTTTTATCTTTGGCAGGGTCTAAAACTACGAGGATCAACGGGCTATTCAGTGTTGCCAGTCGGGGAATCGCTTCTCTCTTCCGAAATATACCGTTAGTAGCTTGGGCCATGGTGTTAATGTTAGCGTTTGGGCAAAGTCCTATGACGGGTTATTTGGCACTGTTTTTTGGTTCCTTCGGGTTTCTGACGCGGGCTTTTATGGAAACCATAGATGAGGTGGGCAATAACTCAATTGAGGCTTTGCAAGCGGCGGGTGCGAGTTATTTCCATATTGTATTTCAGGCAGTATTACCTGCCAGCATGCCTCAGATGATCAGTTGGTTATTGTACATGATTGAAACTAATATCCGTGACGCTACATTGGTTGGAGTGCTCACCGGAACGGGTATCGGTTTTTCTTTTGATTTGTATTACAAAAGATTTGATTACCATGCAGCCAGCTTAGTTGTAATTTTGATTGTGCTCACAGTTGTTTTTATCGAAATTGTATCAAATAACATCAGAAGGGTGATTTTGTGATGCAATTTGAAGAAATGATAGAGAACGAATCAGTCGTTATCTGTGAGACTATCAATCGTTATCAGAGAAAAAAAGGGAGACACACTTCCTTCCGAGGAAAAGTCTTAATTAAAGATAGGATCAACATATTTCCCAAAAAACCCTTCAATCGGGCTACGGTCACCATGCGAACTCTTTTGCTAGTTTTAACCGCTTTAACACTCTATTTTTTTGCTACGCTCGATTATCAGAGTGTCGGCATTCTCCAAGGTTTTGCCGTCACCTACGAGAATTTTAAGACGATATTTCTTCAACCCTATTCTCATCGCTTTACATTAGGGGAAGCTCTCTACAACGTTGTGGTGACGTTAGGGCTGGCATTTTTGACCACCTTAATTGGTGGGATGGTTGCTTTATTATTGGGATTGCTGGCCGCTGAGAATCTGGCCCCAAAACAAGTCACCAGTATGATCAAAGGCTTTT
>DASRMG010000060.1:0-12774 GCA_035648035.1 Desulfosporosinus sp.
TCCCTATTTCATCCGAATTAAGCTTCAACATCCGGGTACCTTCCTTATTGATATGAATAATTAGCCCGGTTCGATCGATGCTTATAATACCCTCATCAATAAAAGCAAATGTGGTTTCTAATGCACCATGAGTGGTTATCAATTTATCATTAACAATTTTTAAATTGAGGTTGCTCTCTTTTAGCTTTTCGTTATTTATATGCAATCTGATTTGTCCACCAACAGCCGCGGCCAAGGAAGTTATTAGACCTAGTGTTTGCGAACGAAAATTTTTAAAACTTTCTAGCCAAGGTCTATCGATCAAAGGTTGACTCAAAATCAGAGTGGCGATTACTTCTCCTGATTTATCCAGTATGGGAGCAGCTGAAGCAACAATATTCTCTAAAGCTACGCAATAATGTTCAGGACCCATCAACTGTACAGGTCGCTTGAGACGTACACACAAAGAATGAACATTGGTACCTATGGTAGATTCATTCCAAACTAAACTCTCCGTAGGCACTCTCATCATATCGCCTTCCTGTAATAAAAAAGCTCCATTTTTATCGCATAAGTATAATATATAACCTGAAGTCAAAATTGTCATAACTTTAAAGGTATTAACCAGTGGCCTTGCTATTTCCAGAATTAAATTATTTTCTTCTATTGTTTCCCTGAGTTGTTTTGGACTCAAATACGAATTGTTAAGTTCCATGTAGGGGTTGACGCCCAATTCTCGAGATCTCAACCAGGAGGCACCTACTTCTTTGTTCATGTGTTCATTATCACAAGGGTCTGTATCTACATTCTGTAAAAAACTCTTTTTGCAGGATAGTATTTCTCTCCAACTTTTTTCGGATACCTTGTTATTGACTTCATCAGATAGATTCTGGTGCAAATTCGGAGTATCAAAACCTTGTTTTTTTGTAGTCACCTGCATTTTCCTCCTTTTCCAAATCGCTCGTTATATGTTGGAAACCTAGAGTAGCCGCTCATCCGTCTGTAAGTACGATACTTACGGGCTGATTATATACTTGGTAACTGACTCCGCCGAAGGATCATGAACTTCTATATATATCCATTAATTATTTTTATACCTACCATATCATTATACTATATCTAGCGTTAGGATGGGTCAAGTGTATATCACAAATTATTCAATAATATATTGGTATTTATGGAATACTTACATTATTTTATTAATTGAATTGTCCACTGGTCAAACTCCTATAAAAAGCATGCTATACTTGCATGCTTTTTGACGTCGTATCTTACTGGTACCGACTAGTAAGCGCTCATGCTTGCACCGTAAAAAATAAGATCAGGAATCATTATCCTGATCTTACCAAATCCAAGACAGGAAACCTGTCTTGTGCCACACATATCGCTAGCCGTCTGAACCATCCATAAATCAATATTGGAAGCGTCCAACCCAACGTGGCTACTTCTATCAAGAACTCAGGGATCCTACGCACGGGTGCTGTATATATCACATTAGGTACTAACTACTAAGTTAACTAGAGATGTGTTCCTTGGCAAGTTGATCAAGAGATATCCCTTTGGTTTCTTTTTTAACCAAAATAGCGGCTGCCAATGCTCCGATAATCGCAGGAATAATATAAAACATAAACGACATTGAATACCCGAGCTTCATGCCAATGATTACGCCAGCGACGATTGGCGCCGCCGCCCCTCCGAATCGACCAAAGGCTTGACACCAAGAAACCCCAGTGTTTCTGAACTCAGTGGGGTAAGACTCTGCCATCAGGGGTTGTACAGCAGTAATCGCATAATTAACAGCAAAACCCAGGAAAATATTTGCAGCTAGGATTGCTCCAAAATTGCTGCCTACCTTTGCCATAATGAAAACGGCAATGCCCGCAACGACAAAGCTGAAAATGAGATTTTTTTTGCGTCCTACTGATTCAGCGACAAAGCCAGTCGAACAATTTGCGATAATTGCAGCTGCATTTTGTGCTATGGCTAAGCTATAAGCGGAAGTTAGCGATAACCCTTTCTCTAACATCAAAGAAGGTAACCATGCATTAATACCATAAACAATGAAGCAACCACAAAAATACATAATCCAGATTGCAGCAGTTGCAGATCGATATTCTTTAGAAAATAGGGCTTTAGGTCCTGATTGTTTGGGCTTTTCCGGAATAACTAATGCGTTAGGGTCCCAATCCGTGCATTTACCCGTGGCGGTCATTTCTATACGTTGAATTTCTTTAATGGCTTCTTCTTTACGACCTTTACTCGCGAGCCAATAGGTTGACTCTGGCATTTTAAAATACAAGAAAATCGAGTATAGAAGAGGAACGCCACCAATTGCGTAGCAAACTCTCCACCCGTAATGAGGAACTATGGCAGTGGCTAGAACGCCTGCCAGCACCCAACCAACTATCATCCATGCCATACCAAACGTTATAAAAACAGCTCGATGTTTGGTTGGTGTCGATTCGGAAAAAACAGTTGTTACAATTGGGATACAAGCACCCAGGCCCACTCCAGCTAATACACGAAAGAAAGCAAATGCTTCAAAGCTGTTAGCAAAATAGATGGGAATAGTGAGTAAGGAATATGCAGCGATCGCGTACGTGAGTGTTCTCTTTCGACCAAATTTATCAGAGAGGATACCAGCAATTGCACCTCCAATGACCAAGCCTATAAGGCTCCATGAGGATAAACTGCCTTTTTGTATTGCGTTTAAGCCCCACTCTGCAGCTATTTGCGGCATGGTGTAGGATACGATCATGTAATCATAGCCATCAAATACCATAGCCATACCAAGGAAAAAGAAAATACTCCAAGTAAACTTATTGATACCTAAGGAATCTATTACTTCAGATATGCTAAAATTTTTCATCGTTTCATTCTCCCCTCGTAACCCATATTGTTTTTCATTCAAGAAGCTATTTGCAGTAACCATATGACGAGAACATCGAGTGAATTAATAACATGCGACGAACATATTAAATTATGGAAAAATGGGATACATATGAAAATATCATTACAGTTAGTCCACCTTTTTTAGTGACAGAGAATAGGCTCTGCCCTGACAATGCCAGAACTGGTCCCATACAATGACTCCGTTGCTTCGTGTCTTGCAAATAAGTTTAAACACGATGCTAACGCAAACCTTATTCGTCAGGACTTTCCAGCATTTTCCACAGTAAGTTCAGTCATACAAAGAGAACACTTTTACTGAAGAATTCCTCCTATGGTTGTTGATTATTGTCGCCGCTGTTACCCTTACTTCTTACACCTCCTTAGTTGCACTTGTATCCCCGCCAAATAATAATGCAATATTCGTGCCAACTTATTAAGTCGTTAGTACAATTGCCTAAACGCCTGGTGCTTAAGGGTTTCCGCTCCACTGAATGCAGAATATGCACAATGCATTAATCTCTTTTTGAATGTTTAACCACTCTCTAAAGGTTCACAACCCAAGTTACATCGAAGAAAACTGGCTAATCCTTTTTTGACATTATGTTTCATTTTAAAATTTTCGAACCACGGTTTAAGTATATCCCAGTACCTGTTACATGGTAATATATTTAATAAATAGATTCTGGGGTCAAATTGTAGTATCAATGGCTAGGTTTGTTATAGTCATTTACGTGTTGTTTCACATCCATCCATAACATTATGGTTAAAAATTTGTTTGTCTATTTTACAGGTAATGAGTTTACTCTCTGCACTTTGTTACTTAAAAGCGGTGGTCCCTGATTAACTACTGTGCGCCCAAATTGTGTATTTAGTACTTCGCCTATAGCTTGCCACATAGCCGATATTACAATTGGAACTAAAGACCAAGCGGCAATTGTAGCGAATATGGGGACTCCAAAGAGTTGACCAAGCCCAGTGCCTAAGAAGAAGATATCTGTAGTTATCATGAAAATTGTGTTCATAAGGCTTTTATGGAAAGCTGGGAGTGTGAAGCAAATCATGTAAATTGCCATAGCCGTATAAACATATCCAGTCACTGGTGCAGTATTGGCTGGCATCAAATGCAGCGGTTTTAAAAGATCTGACCACATACCCATGAAACAGAAGAGACTGAAACCTAACATTATATTCCCACCTACAATAACTCCATTGCGAAGTTCAATAATGCCAACAGCAAATTGAACAAGTCCAGCGGCAAAACCAAGGGGAACCAATACAGTTGCCAATGTTGGAGGTGCAATACCAATAGCTAATGGAAACAAACCAATTAAGAAAAAACTTAATACCATTAATCCGGCTGGATTAGGACTCGCAAAGGGATGATCACTATTTGACATCTTCTTTCCTCCTTGTGAAATAGAGAGTATTTTCGAAAACTCCCGATGACCGGAATCACTGGATTCCAGGGCTCGGGGGTTTTTCGTTCCCTCCAAAATTAGCTCCAAAATCCTTAAATAATTTCCAGTACATTTTAACTGATTATCCCATATATGGTTTGAATATCACTTGACTTCTGCCAATTACCCCCAAAATCGATGCGGGTGGTACTTTTTACCATACTACTTGCTTTTTGGGGTGAGTCCTTTGATCGGTTTATGGCGTTCTCATTCGGATTATCAAAAATTTCTGGTCGAGCAGTTACTTCCTGTTTACTTGTCGGATAAGAATCGTGTCTCACAGTATGCCAGTGTCCTAACCAAACTCTATTTCCTGGACTTGGATCGGATTAAACCTTTGGTGAGTGAGGTTTATTCCCATACCGGAGCTCCTGCTAAACTTCAACCCGAGATTCTTCGCTCCTTTATCCTGATGTCCCATTTGGATGAGCAGAGCATCTCCAAATGGGTTTCCAAACTCAAGGCCGATTCCCTGCTTGCTCTGATGATTGGTGTTGCTCATGATGAGGTACCAGAAGTCGGTAATCATTACGGTTTGATTAACCGATTGTGGTTAGCGAATCCTGATACAGATCAGGATTCGCTCCACCCTTTTCGGCGCAAGCCACGTAAAAAGCTTGCCAAGAACCAGAAGTTACCACCACGTCACCCTGGTATTATTCAAAAATTTGTTGATCTCGCCTTACAGGATAAGTCCTTTGAACACAGACCTGAGAGACTGCTTCAACAAATATTTGCCGAAGTTGCTGTGAAGCCATCTGCCGCGGCAGGTCTATTGGGTAACACGGGTGCTTTGGCTATTTCCGGCGATGGTACCTGTATTAACACCGGTGCCAGCCCCTATGGAGTCAAGCTCTGCTCCTGTGTTTCGAAGGGTATTTACAATTGTGAATGTCCTCGCCGCTACTCGGATCCGAGGGCACGCTGGGGTTGGGATAGTTACCACGAGACTTGGTTTTTCGGCTATACGGGGTATTTTCTGTCCGTCTATAATTCTGACATAAAGACGGATCTTCCTGTCTATCTGCGTTTATTAGATGCCTCTCGCTTTGATGGAGTTTCTGCCATCGTTGCGTTGTCTGAATTTCGCAAGCTGTATCCTGAGTTCACGGTTGATCGTTTCTTAGGCGACAGCGCCCACGATAATTACGCAACTTACCATCTTCTAAATGCCTGGCACATTAAACCGATCATCGCCCTTAACTCTAAAAATATAGGGAACGCTAAATATCCCGGAACCATGACAATTAATGAAAACGGTGTTCCCCTCTGTTTGGAAGGGATCCAGATGATCCATAATGGGTTCCTCAAGGATCGCTGCCGCATCAAGTGGCGTTGTCCATTAGCCATGGGCAAGATTAAATCGTGTTCTCACAAGGTCCAATGCTCACCGTCAGACTACGGACGAACCTTATACACCAAGCCTGAATGGGACCTCCGGCTTTTTACCCCAATTCCTCGTGGCAGCAAAGAGTGGAAAACAGAAATGAAGAAACGCACGGGCTCAGAACGCGTCAACAAGAGACTTCTCAATGACTATAATTTGGAACAGGCTAAAGCCCGAGGCAAGAAACGTTGGTCTTGGAGGGTCTTGATTCATTCCATAAACATTCATCTTGACGCCATGTTAAAAGTTTGCGGGGTTAACTTTCTTGAAATACTGGATCAACACTTGTCGTTAGCCGCCTAAACAGCACAATGAACAACTGTATAATCTTGTAATATCCCTATCGATCGGTAGGTTAGTTTGCTATTCTCTTTTTGCTGGCAAGAACACTCCAATCGCTACTGGTTCTTTGAACAGCTTAGCTACCTTGTCCCCCAAATAGAATCTTCCCCCCTTATTTACCCATGGAAATTAGTTTTCGAATCTACTCGATAGATATAGGGTTATCATAAAAAGATATGAAATTAAAGGAAATAAGTGAGATCGTTGGTTACAACTACAAATGAATTGGAAACATCAAGCTTCATCAATTCTTTGTTGAGCAAAACCTACAAACAACAAATTATACAACCCTCGTAGTGATCTAATGTTGAGACTGCTTCTAGGGATCAGTCAGCGTAGCTTCACTGCAAGTTGCGAGTGCTCGCGAAACAGTGTCGAAAACCCTAAAGCGAGCAGAGGAACAGGAGATTTCGTGGCCGCTGCCAAACGGCATGTCAGAATGCCTGGAATGGTGCGAGTAAAATTCCCCACCTTGGGTGAGGAGTTTTACTCGCAGAAGTGGAGAATTTTCACTTGCAAAAAACACCAGTCATTGATAAACAATCTAGAATATGATATTCGACTAGGTAAATTATTCTGTTCTTAAGCAAGTTAATCAGTAGAGGGATTTCCATTTGTTTCTTTTTGTCATAATATTATCGCAGTGATTAATAATATAAAACACATTGAATATCCAATTTACATATATATGACTGGAAATCACTTTGACGTTGCGTATTCCTTGAAAGGTTCCCTCATGATATTACCTTTTACATTATATAAGTCTTTTTACGCTATATCGTCTTTACTTCTTTACTTCTCTACTCAACCTATACTTGCTAATATGAAAAATCACTTTTTTTGTAACCCTTGAAACTTTTCCTCAACCTTTGAAACTGCGTATCCCTTGAAAGGTTTCCTCATGATTTTACCTTTTATATGATAAAAGCCTTGCTTCTTCTCTAAATCCACTTTACTCATACCTATAATTTCTAATAATTGATTAAAATCTTTTCCTTCCGCTAGTTCCGAACTTAGGAACTTATATGCAGAATCGGTGTCAAGTTTCAAGTAATCTTCATTATTCATGATTAATACCCCCTATAATTGTATATTTCCTGGATATTGATGCTCGGGAAACCCCTTCAATGAAGGGGCCCCGACTAGCATTTTCTTAAGGGATAAACATTACCATTTTCTTACCTTTAGCAGCCATCTTTTGCGCCAGTTCTTCCACCGGCCCGTATTCCATGCACTTAGCAAGGCAGTGATGAACACAAGTCGGTTTCTCTCCCTTGCCCACCCTTGATTCGCACAAATCGCAGAGCGAGGTAGGAACAGGGATATAGTTCCACTCGAACTTGTCATCAGTCACCTTAAAGGGACCAACCTCAGTAAGTTTAATGCCCCACTTGCCAAGAGGAATTCCATGCTCGTTCTTGCAAGCAACTTCACAACTATGGCAACCCGTGCAATATTCATAATCAATCAATAAACCATTACTTGACATATATTTTTCCTCCAATCCCAATAATCGTTGCTTAGTCTGGTTTCAACGATGAAATTTTAGTCTTCTCTGGCTGCTCTCTTGGTAGCTTTGCAAATCATTTGCTTGAATGGAGCGCCAAATCCAAGTTTCCCAATGTGTTTATGAGGTACCAATTTGTTAATATTCGAGTCCCATACGCCATACAGACTCGGCTCTTCAGCTGGTTTCTCAGGGAACCACCAACCGTGCACTGCATGAACGACCTTCGGGTGAATGCATGGTGTGAGATGGACCTTCATTTTGCACTTACCAAACATGTTCTCAAGGTCGACCCAATCGCCTTCAATGATACCGAGATTCTGAGCAGTCACGGGATTTAATTCACAAATTGGGTCTGGAGTAATCTCACGTAAGGTTGAAATTTGTCTATGCTCCGAATGGAATGAGGTGAAAGTCCTAGCACCAGTTGTAAGAATCAACGGATACTGTGCAAACAGCTCTGGAGTACTTACTGGGCTATAAGGAGGCTCCTTGAAATATGGTAGAGCATCGTCGCCCCACGTTTCGAAAAGTGTCGATGTCAGCTCAACCAAGCCTGTTACTGTGTTGAAACCTGGTTCACCATCTGGCCGTAAGAGGCCCTTTTCGTGTTTCCCATAGGTGTATTTAGGCTGATACACGCCCAGTTCTCTCAGGTCATTGAAATCTATGCCTAGTTCAGGTTTCAATTGCTTGCTGAAGAAATCCGGAACGTCATCAAATTCCCACATATTAGGATGGAGCTTTTTACCCAGTTCTATGCAAACTTCGATGTCAGACTTGCAGTCACCGACAGTAAATGCCTTATTCATAGCTCCTAAAAATACGGGATTTCGACCAAAGTGAGTAATAACTATGCCATCGTGCTCAGCAAACGTGGGTAGCGGCAGGAAAATGTCTGCAAAAGCCATCGCTGTCGGGGTCATGAAACAGTCTTGCACAACGTTGAACTCCAAGGATTTAAGAGCCCTGTACCATCTGTCAGGTTGAGCTGAATTTGTAGCGGTAATGAAGTTACTACTGTTGAACCAGCCCATTCTAAGTTTGTATGGTTTGCCTGTTTCCAAAGTATCTAGTGTTTCGTCTGGATGAGTCGTAGCCAAGGCATTAGCCAGTGCCGGCCATTCTTTGGCTCCGATTCTCTTATCCCAAAGTTCTTCTGATATATTGGAACGGGTATCCATACGCCATTTTCCGAGGAGTGCAGCGGGTGCCCCTAAGGTTATGCCACCTGGCACGTCGAGATTGCCAGTAATCGCACCGAGTGAAAGTATTGCGTGTCCGAGTTGGACACCGTTTGGATTTTCATCGACAGCCAAACCCCATTGGATAGCAGTAGGCTTGTTCATCGCGATAATTCTAGCAACTTCAATGATCGTTTGTTTCGGCACCCAAGTTATTTCCGCAACCTTCTCGGGCGAGTATTCCTGAACGCGTTCTTTAAGTTCGTCGAAGCCGTAACACCATTTATCCACAAAATCGTGGTCATAGAGGTCTTCGTTAATAATGACATTGAGGAATGCCATTGCGAGGGCAGTATCTGTGCCAGGACGCAATTGGCATACATACTCCGCTCGAGTGCCGAGCCAAGTGATCCTCGGATCTATGCAAATCATTTTAGTTCCGCGCTTCATCATATCAATGAGTGAATGCCCATAAAAGCCATCCGGGTTGGACATCAGAGGATTCTTACCCCACTCAACAATATATTTTGGCAACTTAAATTCAGGGTTATCATAGCGATCTGGGAAGGTACCAGCAAAATCGATCTCAGGATATCCCGCGCCTAGGATATAGTCCGTAATCGCGCATCTTGGTCCGTAGCAAGACCAGCCACTGAGCGGATAGCACACATTTGGAGTACCAATTGAGGCAAAACCAAGTGGATAGTAGTATAGGCATGCTTCTCGTCCAGTTCCACCGAACACGACTATCGATTCAGCGCCATGATCTTTCTTAAGTTGTAAAATCTTAGGAACAATAATGTCCCAAGCTTCATCCCAGGAGATTTTTGACCATTTGTCTTTTCCCCGATCTTCAATTGACCGTTTCATCGGAGAAATAATGCGTGAAGGGTGATGTACATATTCAGCTAATGTTAGACATCTAACACATAACCTACCTTGACTAATGGGATGTTCTGCATCCCCCTCAACCTTTACAAGTTTACCGCCTTTAACAGTCAATTTCATTCCGCAACCTACTGGATGGTCCCCTGGTGGCGACCAGCCGCAGGTCCTGACTGTATAAGAACCATCTTCGTTGTCATGCTTCCATTCTTTATTCATTTTCTCACAATCCTTTCAAAAACTTGGATTTCTAGAATTTTGGGATCTGACATATTTTTACTAAGCCCTATTCTAAACAACAAACTCTTTGTTTTCTTCACACCACCACCTTTACGCATTTACTGGGCCAGATTACCCCTTTACAAGTATTACCTCTCTGCCGCTTTAACAATTGCAATAATCATGCCAACTTGTTAAAACTTAGGAAAACGGCTTGAAACAACGATTGTTAAGGTATTACCATTCAACTACCTCAAAGTACTTTATCTCTTTTTGAGATGCGTAAGCTGTTGTTCATATGGTCACAAAGCAGATGAATCCTAGAATAATTGGCTAATCCTTTTTTGCAATCACAGTATCATTTTAGGAAATTTCGCTTTTCACGCCTGCGCCACGCAAGTCAACCCGTCGAATTGAAGATAAATCCCGCTGACCCCAGCTTCCGCCAACTATCTAATATAATTGGGATCCTGTGCGATCACCACCCCGTTAGTATTGACCTCGATGGCGGTGAACCACATTCTCATGCCCAAACGAACATTTAATGGCAAATCCTTACGAACAGTTGATTCTCCGGCAACATCTTTAGTCGTTAGTTTTTTCATTTGTTCTCTACACAGTGGTTTGGAAATTCTAAAATGATACTTAATCCCAAAATAGGATTAGGTAGTTTTCTTTGATTTAACTGGGTTTGTGAACATTGAGACTTAGTTAAGGATGCAAAAAGAGATCAAAAAATCAGGCATTCGGCGGAACAAGAACCCCTTAATTACCCTATATACCCCAATATAACGCCATATAACGCCAATTGTGCCACCTTATGAACAAGTTGGCACAATTTTTGCATTAGTATACCTAAGGAGGTGTATAGTAGAGAAAGCGGGAACAGCACGATGCACTTCATTAGTGTAATACTCATATTAACAATTAAAGGAGGTATTAATAATGACATTTACATTATTAGATGCGAAGACGTTGTGGGATAAACTTCAACAAAACACTCCTTCAACAACTCCGCTATCGGTACTCAAGAATGAGATGGCAATGGTTCTAGAAGACTATAAACCTAATGATGTCCTAGAACAAACGCTACGGGACATCTTTGAACGTGCTGGCGTGGCCTACCCAGAGAAGGTGCATGTGTTTCACATTAAGACAACGCTTGTAACCGCTCTTAGCGAATTTGCTGGTGAGTAGTATTTAAAAGTTGAAACACAACTCATTACATGAGAAAAGTGGCTCCTTCAGTCTTTAGAAAGTAGCCACTTTTGTTTATTGAACACCTAGGAGGCAATATCATGTGTTGGTCTTGTAATCCCTATTGCGGTAATTGTAAGCCACCAAAAGAAAAACCAAAAAAATGTCCGGTCTGCAGTGGCTATACTTTTCCCGAATTTAAAAACTGCAGAAAATGCGGTGCAGTTCTACCTGAGTCAGTGGAGCCTCCCACCGTTATGTGCTTTTGTATCGGAAAGATGTGCGCAAATCCTTGCGGTAGACATAAATCGCTTCCTAAAGATGGCGTCGTACAACCGTCCTGCAGGTGGCATACACCACCGAAAAATGAATAGAGACCTCCCCGGTGCCCGGAATCAAAACGTCCCCCTATCATAGATTTAGCCATCTATGATAGGGGGACGTTTTGTATGGAGCAAATGTCATTTGACTGTTGTGGCGCACTCACTAGCTTCCCCTTTGAGGATTTTAATTTCATGTGGAAGGGCACTTTCAACTACTCGACAGGGTATACCATTATATGTCCATGTTCCAAGCAATTTATCAGATTTTTCAAAATCTGCATTGGTTAGAATGTTGGCGTTTGAAATCCAAAGTCCTCCCAAGGAAGGTTCAGCTGCCTCCATTTCAGGATACCACCAACCATATTCCACACTCACTACTTCGGGGCACATGTTAGCATATTTTAATGTGAATAATGCCCTCCCCCGCTCCGTCTCAACCCATATCTTACATCCTTCTTTTAGACCCAACTGATTTGCTGTGGTGGGATTGATTTTAGCCAATGGCTCGGGATGTAGTTTTCGCAATCGATCAAACTGACGAAAGCTGGATGCGTTATAAGGCTGTACCCTCGAACCAGTAATTAGTTGCAGTGGATAGTTAGTTGTTGAAGATAAGGGTTGTATCGGTTCAGGTAATGGATCATACCCAATTTCCAGAAGGATCTCACTATATAACTCGACTTTTCCAGTGATGGTTGCAAATCCAGCTGGTTGTCCTCCTGGAACCTCTGTAATCTCATGCTTTTGATAAGTGTTTGGTTTCGCATATAATCCTTCACTACAAAACTCTTCCCAACTCAAATCCGTAGGGACCAAGCAATTTTTAAAGTTTTCTTGCATTGTTTCTTCCGCCCAATGTTCCTTTTGTCCAAGCCTTAGCCCGAGCTCCCTCCAGAAATAATAGTCAGGCCTTCTTTCAAAATATGGCTTAAGAGTCTGCTCTCCTCCGTAAGCTAAGTTCGAGGTACCTGCCTTTGTCTCAAATAAGGGGCGTTCAAAAGCGCCTGCACTGGGAAGCACGTAGTCGGAAAGCATCGCTGTTGGCGTGTTAAACAACTCTAAGGTCACGAGTAGATCGAGACTTTTTAGAGCTTGATAGATCAATTTCGTATCTGCTTGTGTCAACAAAGGATTGGTAGCCATTACGATCAACGATCTAATCGGGTATGGTTTCCCAGACAGCATAGCGTCCCACACTAGATTGGGGTGAGCCGATGTGAGGTAGCGCATGGGTAAGCGCTTGCCTTGGCGCATAGTAAGCTCCCTGACTCGTTCATAACCGGGATAGGATTGAAGCATTAACTGATCCTTCCCCAGTTGTTTTTGACGAGAAGCGTCTGGAAATATCTCACTTAACTCCTGATCAAGCTCTGGCACAAAGTCAGGCATAACGCTTAAATGA
>DASRMG010000061.1:0-4548 GCA_035648035.1 Desulfosporosinus sp.
CTTAAGGATCGTGGTATCCATGTCATTGGACCGGACACGGGTTTTCAAGCATGTGGTACGGAAGGGGAAGGCCGCATGAGCGAACCGTTGGAGATCGTCCAATCCTTAGCTCGGTTTTTCACGGGCGCGGATTGGTTAAAAGGTAAGAAAGCTTTAGTGACTGCGGGTGGAACGCAAGAACCGCTTGATCCAGTTCGCTATCTAGGCAATCGGAGTTCTGGGCGGATGGGATATGCCACTGCGCAAGCGCTACAGGAAGCTGGAGCGGAGACCTTTCTTGTCAGTGCTCCAACCGATTTGCCAACGCCTCCTGGAGTGACTAGAATATCAGTGCGGACGGCTCTGGAGATGCACGCGGCAGTCCTGGGGCTTTTTTCTAAAATGGACGTGGTTATTAAGGCAGCAGCAGTCGCGGACTATCGTCCTGCGGTTGAGTGCGAGCATAAAATAAAAAAGACTGGCACAGGCCGTACCATAGAGCTAGTCCCAAATCCAGATATTCTATACGAACTTGGGCAGAAGAAAACGTCCCAGGTTCTTATTGGATTCGCAGCTGAGACGGAGAATCTCATGGCAAACGCCCAGCAAAAAATGCTCAAGAAGAACGTCAATCTCCTGGTAGCCAATGATGTTACGAAACCGGGCGCTGGTTTTGGCTCCTCGACAAACATTGTCAGTTTTCTTTTCCCTGACGGAAGAAGAATAGATCTCCCTCAGATGAGTAAACTTGAGGTTGCACGACATCTCGTTGGTGAGATCGTTAAGCTCCTCGGCGTAGAAACAAAGGAGTGAACTAAGTGGTTAGAAAATTATTTACTTCAGAGTCTGTGACCGAAGGGCATCCTGATAAGATCTGTGACCAAATTTCAGATGCTATTTTGGATGCCATTTATGCGCAAGATCCTAATGCTCGTGTAGCCTGTGAAACGACGGTGACAACAGGCTTGGTGTTAGTAAGCGGTGAAATTACGACCACCTGTTATGTGGATATTCCTCATGTTGTGAGGGAGACGATACGTGGCGTTGGTTATACTCGGGCAAAATATGGCTTTGACGCTGATACCTGCGCAGTCTTAACCTCGATTGGAGAACAATCTGCGGACATCGCATTGGGTGTCAATAGGGCTTTAGAAGCGAAAAGTGGGGAAATGACCGATAGTGATATTGAAGCCATTGGAGCTGGAGATCAGGGGATGATGTTCGGCTATGCGACGAATGAAAGCGAAAGCTTCATGCCGGTACCGATTGATTTGGCACACCGTTTGGCACGTAAACTCAGTGAAATGAGAAAATCAGACTTTTTAAGTTACTTACGTCCAGACGGTAAAACTCAGGTTACAGTAGAGTATGAGGATAACAAACCGATACGCGTCGATACCGTTGTAATCTCGACACAACATCATCCAGATGTTACGCAAGATCAAATTCGCCGTGACTTACTTCAATATGTTGTATATCCAACGATTCCCAGAGAGTTGTTAGATGAGGATACGAAGTATTTCATCAACCCTACGGGTCGTTTTGTCATTGGGGGGCCTCAGGGCGATGCGGGACTCACGGGACGGAAAATTATTGTGGACACCTACGGCGGTATGGCTCGCCATGGCGGCGGTGCATTCTCAGGTAAGGATCCCACAAAAGTTGATCGGTCAGGTGCTTATGCTGCGCGATATGTCGCGAAAAATATTGTTGCCGCAGGCTTAGCAGAACGCTGCGAAATACAAATAGCTTATGCCATCGGAGTAGCCCGTCCAGTCTCTGTTTCTGTTGAGACGTTTGAAACGGGAAAGATCGCGGATGACAAGATCACTGAGTTTGTTTTGAAAACGTTTGATCTTCGTCCCGCAGGCATCATCAAGGCCTTAGATCTTCGTCGACCTATCTATCGCCAAACTGCTGCCTATGGGCATTTTGGAAGAACAGATCTCGACCTGCCTTGGGAAAGAACTGACAAAGCAGACGTCTTGAAAAAACTTGCAGGTCTGTAAATTGATATATTAAAATTGATCTAATAATGGAGTCATAATAAGAGTTCCTTCAATCACGCCAATAAAGTGATGAGGGGCTCTTTCTTTATACTCAGCAGAAAGTATCAACTGACAACTGGACTAGCCTAGTTTTCGTATTGCAACAACTAGAGAAATTAGATATGATAATGTAAACTGTAGTATATTAGTTAGCTTGATTCAACCGAGTATTATAGAATGATACAAAGGTAAATTACTGCAGATGCTTATCCAGAGGCAGTTAGCCCTTGGATCGACCTCTCAATTAAGAAAATATATGAGTAGAAGGGATTAGGGTAATGGAACAAGAATGGCTGAAGGGTCTTCGTAAGACGGTAGAGCGCGTATTGTCTATTCCATACTATCAAGAATGCTTTGGAGCCGTAGGAATTAAAAGAGCTGAGGATATTCGGTCACTTGAGGATTTTCAAAGACTGCCTTTAACGGCTAAAGAAGATTTGCGAAGTAATTATCCGTTTGGACTGTTTGCCGAACCCATGGAGAATATTGTGCGACTGCATGCTTCCTCTGGAACAACGGGCAAGCCAACTGTGGTAGGCTATACTCACCGAGACATAACCCTATGGTCAAAGATCGTGGCTAAAGAGCTCAAGAGAGCTGGCTTAAGCCAGAAAGACGTGGTTCAAATTGCTTACGGCTACGGTCTGTTTACTGGAGGGATGGGCCTGCACTATGGGTGTGAAGAACTGGGGGCGCTAGTACTTCCTATCTCTGGTGGAAATACCGCCCGTCAACTGATGCTCATGCGTGATTTTGGGACAACGGTGTTGGCGTGTACCCCATCGTATGCATTATACTTAGCCGAGAGCCTGGAAGAATCCGGTATTGATCGGGATGAGTTAAAATTAAAAATTGGGATCTTCGGTGCAGAGCCTTGGACAGAAGGAATGAGAGAACAAATAGAACTGCGATTGGGCATCAAAGCCTATGATATTTATGGACTGAGTGAAATTATGGGACCAGGTGTAGCGATGGAATGTCCAGTGCAACAAGGGTTGCATATTGATCAACATTTTTATCCTGAGATACTGGATATGGAAGGAAAGCCACTTGCAGAGGGATCCCGAGGGGAGTTAGCCATTACCAGTTTGGAAAAAGAGGCGTTTCCAGTCATTCGCTATCGGACCAAAGACTTAACCACTTTGCATTATGGCACTTGCTCCTGTGGAACGGTTGGCTGGACAATGGAACGAGTCTCAGCGCGTGTGGACGATATGTTAATCATCCGAGGGGTGAACGTCTTCCCAAGTCAAGTGGAAGAGGCGATTCTTTCCTTGGGAGGCTTTGAACCACATTATCTGCTGGTCGTTGACCGTGTGGGAAGTTTGGATCAACTAGAAGTTCAAGTGGAAGTGAATGAAACTAGTTTCGTTGACGAAGTACGAGAATTGGAAGGACGTCAAGAACGTCTAAAGAAAAGTATTGAAGAGATTCTGGGAATCTCCGTTCGTCTTCGTTTAGTAGAACCAAAAAGTATTCCACGGTCTGAGGGCAAAGCAGTTCGAGTCATCGATAAACGCCGCTAAGGGGAGGAAAATAACCATGTTGCAATTATCAATTTTTCTCGAAAATGCAAAGGGGAGGTTGGCCGATGTATTAGGTCTTCTCGCTGAACTTAATGTTAATTTGAGGGCCTTATCGTTGGCGGATACCAAGGATTATGGGGTGCTACGAATTATTGTGGATGAACCTGAAGTCACGACGGAAAAATTGCGTGAACGAAAAGTTGTGGTCTCATTAACCCCGGTTTGGGTACTAAAGGTACCAGATCGCGCTGGGGGACTAGCCGATGTACTCACTCAACTTGTCAAGCAGGACGTCATCGTGGAATATATGTATGCTTTTGTAGAAAAAGAGCATCACGAAGCCCAAGTTGTCCTCAGAGTTCAGGACGAGGCTATTATGGAGAAGGCGATGGAAGCGCTCAACTTGTAAGTGAGGGAACTGGTCTTGGGAGGGTGATGAACCAATGAATTTCGAAGATTATGCTAAAACTTGGGATACGGATCAAAGAATTGGCAGAGCAAAAATAATTGCGGATGAAATAAGTCGTTCAATCGGTATTTGTGAAGATAAGTCTGCGATGGAGTTTGGCTGTGGAACAGGTCTTGTTAGTTTTAACCTCTTTGATAAATTTAAAAGTATTGCTCTGATTGATTCATCAAGAGCCATGATAGACATTCTCAAATCGAAAATTAATAGATACGAAGTAAGTAACGTGGTTCCTTATCATTTGGATATTATCAATGATAAAAATTCATTTGATATGACCTATGATGTTATTTACAACTCTATGGTTCTGCATCATATTCAGGATACTAAAGCGATCATCGAGAATTTTCACCGTTTGCTTAATAAGTATGGGTATTTGTGCATAGTGGATTTGGATGAAGAGGATGGTAGTTTTCATAAAGAATATCCAGAATTTGATGGGCATAATGGTTTTAATCAAAAGGATCTAAAGCATATATTAATGAGTGCAGGGTTTAAGGATATAGAATCAAATACATTCTTAAACAGT
>DASRMG010000062.1:0-20556 GCA_035648035.1 Desulfosporosinus sp.
ACTATTTGAGGATTCTTTTCTTACTAATCAGCTAAAAACCCTTGAAAAAGCTAGTTAATCATTAATAATCAAAGGGCAACAATCACATTAGGCTACCTGGAAATCACAGAAGCAGCGATTTAGAGGGTGCGAAACTTAAGAAATAATTATGTTTCATCTTGTAAATAAATCAATAGTGCTCGAGGAGAACACAATGCTCTCCTCTGCTAGATATTCATCTAACCGAGGAGAGCGTTTAGTGTATTATATTCAATTATCTTGTCGCCCCAAAAATCGCACCAGTGACCATCGGGATCAGCCAAATAACCCATACCACAAGGCTAAACTTATGGAACTTGACGATCAGCGCCTCATTCTTCTGGATTAACACTATAGTGGCCCAACCAGCATGAAAGAACATAATGACGATTGCAGCGAAACCAGTGATTCCATGGAAGTTGAACTGAAACAAACCACCCACCATCAGAAACATGGCGCCAGTTCCTATTGTATCGCAGACTAGACCCGTGTAAAACATTCCTACATGCCACCATTTAAGTCTGCCTTGAAGTCGTTCACTCCACACCCCTATCGTGTAAATGAGTAAAGCGAAGGTTATAAATATCATTCCTACAAATCCATAAGTCGTCATAATGGAGATCCTCCCTTCAATCCTTCATGATTTTCAGAACCATACGTTTGTAAAACATGTTATGACTAACTTCGGCGCAAAAAAATTCATGAAGAGAACAATCTATCTTAAATTATAACACAGCCTACGACTCGGTGGAACTTGTCTTTAACGCAAGTTGTTCCGCTGAGTCATAGGCTGTTGTTTTGATCGTTCGCTCGTTTTGGAGTAGGTTATTAACGTTTACTTACGACGAAGTTATCCTTTATGAGAAGCCAATTCTGAGGAAAATCGTTGCCCAATACCCAGTAGTAGAATCCCCGAATCCCAAGCTCCTTGACCAACTCGAACTTAGCCTGAATACTTCGCGCATCTTCAAACCAAACCTCGTGTTGTTTTCCCTGTTCATCCGTATATCTAAACCAGGGCGTTTGGGAGACCTTGTCGTATTTAATGTCAACGCCGTAACGAAGTGCGAGCTCAACAGCTCTTTGCGGACTAAAAGACTTAGCAGATTTACCTCCACGCACGTACGGAAGGGTCCAATCATAGCCGTACAGAGGCATCCCCATCATAATCTTTTCTTTGGGTACGACAGAGATCGCATATTCCATCACTTTTCGCATCAGGTTAATTGGCGACACTGCCATGGGGCTTCCTCCCGAGTATCCCCATTCGTACGTCATAAAGAAGATAAAATCAACCACTTGACCAATTGCCTGATAATCATGGCCCTCATAAAGAACGCCACCCTGGTCTGTCCTATATTTAGGTGCCAAAGCAGCGGAAATATAATATCCACGAGGTTTCAATAATTTACGAGCTTTCTGTAAAAAACGAACATATCGTTCCCGGTTCGCTGCCCCTAAATATTCAAAGTCAAAGTCCAGACCTCGATATCCTTTTTCCCCCATAATCTGAAGGGCTTGGTTTAGCACCCGATCCTGCAAAACTTCGCTCTTCAAAATCGTGCTGGCAATGTCTGTACTAAATTGACCGTTCTCAAAGTTGGTTAAAACTAAGAGAGGTAAAACTCCCACTTTAAAAGCAGCCGTCAGCGTCGCCTGATCGTCAACTGGGGTGAGATTTCCCTCGCGATTGATTGCATAGCTGAAGATGGCAAGGTAAGTAAGGTACTCTCCTACTTTATCAATTGACTGAGCCGATCGGCCTCTCGTCATCCTAGGATCAATGTAAGCACTCACGTCTACCCTTTGCTTTGATTTCTGAGGTAAATATAAGCGTAAACCAATGGCAATATTATTAGGATTTGGGATCTTGTTAATTCGGACTATTTCTTCAGCAGATACTTTATAAAGGCGGCTAATTAACCATAGACTCTCTCCTGGTTGAACCCAATGAAATTGTCCGATGATCGGTATCACGAGCGATTGCCCAACGACGAGTCGATTAGGATCTGGTATCTGGTTGACATCGCCAATCTTCTGGGCCGAGCTCCCATAAGCTTGCGCAATGTTGTTGAGGGTCTCTCCTGACCTCACCACATGGATTTGCATATAAATCCTCCTCTGAGCACATAACTGTTCCTGTTAATTTATGTTCAGAAAGTCGTATACGCAACTCAAAAAAGCATTTAGATCATTTATTTAAGGTCTAGGTGTGGTTTTTAACGTCTTGGGATGATTGTCTTCGACGTAACGTGCAATCAAGGTACCGAAGACCAAGGCCCATACCGGTGCACCAATATTGAAAATAGAAAGGTTAGATATGGCGATGACAAACGTGAAGGCCGCACTCAGTCTCATCGTCGGCTTGGAAAAACCCACAGATAAGCTATTTCCGAACACCCCTAGAAGGGCATAGCCAACGAGTATTGAAACAAAAGCCTTCGGTAAAGCTTGAATCAAAGGAACAAGCTTCCACGAAAATATCCCGAACAAAAGGATGATGCAGCCAGAAACAACCGCACCCATATATCGTTTCTCTTTTGGGCCGGCATCTGGATCCGAACAGATCGCTGACATCATACCTGCCACATTGGCCGATTGTCCTCCAAAAAAGCTTGCAAGTATTGAAAAAATTCCACTTAATGCTATGACCCGATTCACTGGAGGGCGATAATTATTTTGTTCCAACGCACCTATTCCAACGGCTGCATCATTACTCAATATAAGTAGAGCAAGCGGAATTGAAACAGAAATAAAGCTCATGACATTGAATTCCGGTCGTTGAAGTGTGGGCATGACGAATGGCGATGTCAATCCACTGATATTAAAGGATTGAGTTAATATCAAGAGGAAAATTCCTGTTGCAATAGCCGCCACCATTGGAGGAATCCTCGTACGAAATTTGCTAAACATAAAATATGCAAGGAGCGATATTCCACCGATTAGGGGGAGCTGGTGAATAGATGTTACAAAATTTACCATGTATTTCGTAATCATTCCTGCTAACATGACTGCAATGATTTGCTTGGGTACATATTCGAGGAGTTTCGAAAAAATTCCCAGAGAGCCAATCAAGAGCATTATCACCCCTGTAAAAAGATACGCTCCGATCAGCTGGTGATAGGTGAATTGAGCTGTAACGGTTGTCAGAAATGCAACGCCAGTAATTGTGTGCGCCCCCACAATCGGCATGCGATAGTACAAAGGAATCACTATGCTGAAAATCCCACCAAAGACATAGACAGCGAACATCCAGAGAATCGTCTGTGACGTGGTGAAGTGTCCCTTTGAGGCCGCTTCTAAGATCAGGACAGGTGGACCCGTGATGGCCAAGAGCCCCGAGGCAATTCCCGCAGTGATATTTCTATAATCTAAATCCCCTAATTGACTCATGCTAAATCTCCCCATTGATTGTGATTCTATAGCCTCCATTATACACGCAATCAAGGGGCTTTAGCACACCCGTAACTATTTCTTCTTTCTCACTTAAAAAACAACAAAAATACCAGACTGTTTAAAAACAAATCTGGTATTGTCGAGGTTCATGGGTGCTATAAAATTTTTTCTTCAATCGTAAAAATTGAAGTCCCATATAGAAATCTCTTGATGGCTGCCTTCGCCAAAGCCTCACCTGAATCAATAATATTCACCTGGGTTTCTGTCATACTCTTTAATATATTCAAATCAGTACATCCTATTATGATGGTTTCTATATTAAATTTTTCTGTTTCTAAGATGAGTTCATTCCAATAGAGTGAAATTTTTCGGATATCCTCCTTGCCTCTAATCATTTGAATGATCTTGTTGACCTTCTCCTGCCAGTTCTTTTTGAATACAGACTCGTGTCCGGCTGAAATAATTGCTTTTTGATAAATTCCCGAAGTTAATGTCGCTTTGGTGGCAAAAATTGTTATGCGTTGGGATTTCGATGTTAAAGGTAAAGAGTTAATGGTAAGTTCAGCATTATTTAATAAAGGAATATCGATGCATTTTTCCAGTTCATCAAAATACATATGCGCCGAACTGCAAGGCATAACTATAAAACTTACGCCTGTAGATTCGAGTTTCTGCAGCCCTTCAATGATGGTTTCCTTCATCAGCGTATGATTGATTGGGCCGCTCATATAAAACGGAGTGGGAAGTGAATAAACCATAATGGGTGGGAAATCCTCATCATATTTAGCACCATATTGAACTGTGCATTGATCAATAACCAATTCCAAGAAGGGCGCGGTCGCTCTTGGCCCCATGCCACCTAATATTCCAATAACACGTTTTTCCACTTTATACCCTCCATATATATATTTTACGGAACTATGCTCCTGACAGAATAAAATCACGATTCACAGCTTTGTTGTGAGTAGCCACGATGAATTAAGGTGTATACTGTATTCGCCCCTACCCCGGATGGGTATTTAATCCTAATACTATTAGGCTCCCCTTCATTTGTCAACCATTTAACAATGGTTTCCTAGTTCAAAGGCAGCGCCTATTTTTGGTAATAAGCCGATGACTGTCAATTAGGTATTGAACGAAATTAGTTTTATTTCGCGTTCTTCTCCCTAACTTTACTTAATGCTACAGCCACCTCTGCCCCAAACAAGACTATAACGCAGACAATATAAATCCAGAATGTAAACAGCATAATAAAGGTCAGGCTCCCATAGATCATTTCGTACTGTCCTAAGTGCAGTGAATACCAAACAAACACTTCCCGAGAAATATATATTCCGAGTGTGGAAACCAAGGCACCGATTAAAAGATAGACATGCCTGACCTTATGTGACGAAGGCAAGAAACGATAACAAAAATAGCAAGTCAACAACAACAGCAACGGAAACGACAGCCCAGAAATATCACGAAAAATTGCCAACCAGAACGTTAAGTTGCCATCCGTGAAAATTCTCTGTACCAACGCCAGCGATACCGTTGTTGCCAATGATGTCATAATGGTCAAGAACAATAGTATTCCGAGCATACCAAAGCCCACCAGGTATTGCTTAATATATGATCGCCGATGACTGGTCTCCCAGATCATATCAAGAATCTGCTGAAAGAACACAAATCCGCTCTCAGTGGTCCAAAGCAGACCAATCACACCAACGATGCCCACTCGCTTTGAACCTAATGTCACCAACCTTGATACGTTATTGACAAAACTTTGCGTATTCGGCAGGGTAGGAATATAGGATTGCATAATATCTGACAAAACACTCTGTACTGAATTGATCGGAATGAAAATTGAGGCGCCGTAGATCAGCAGCAGCGCCAAGGGAATCATGGCGGAAAGCCCGAAAAAGGCAATGACGGCAGCCAAGGCACCGATATTATGTTTGAAGATTGACCTTACGAGGCACTGAATAAATTGTTCTATGCGTTTCAAATACAACGTCATCCTATAGGCTCTCCTTTTGTCTATCCCTCAACCAGCAGTGTACTATTTTGGCTTACTTGTTACCTCCTTTCCTATTATAACGAAATATACAGATGCTATTCTAAGCCTCACCTCTTGCCTAAGTACATCGATCCCTAAATAGTTCATTTTATGAGCTTAAATACATAACAAGGCTACAAGCAAAATAAAATGCTTATAGCCTTGTTACATCATTGTTTACCTATTCATTGTGCCGAGATGCTGCTTATTTTGCGATAAGAACAGAACATTTCGCCCCATGAAGAACGCGCTGGCTGACACTACCTAATATAGCACCCGTAATCACCCCGTACCCATGGCTTCCCATAACGACCAAATCAATCGCCTCATCTACAATCTCCTGCATGATCATATTTGCTGGTTTGCCTGACACAATTTTCTTAGTTACGGTAACGTCTGAAATATCCATGCCTTCAAGAGTGGCCTGTAACGCCAACTCCCCTGCCTGTTCATTCTGCTTCTGCCAATTAACATGCTCATCCAACAAATTGACTGCATACGCCCGCTGCTTGTCTATGACAATCAAAAGCTCGACTTCCGAGTGAAATTTCCTAGCGAGTTCCAAAGCACTTTTCAACGCTCGTCGTGAATACTCTGAAGCATCTGTTGCCACTAAAATTTTCTTCAAAATAAACCCCCTCTTAATTGATTTCCCTATCATGTCAGTCTCTTGTAAGATTACATTCCACATTAACTAGCAATGCCCTCTTTATTTGCAAAAATATTTATAATTAGGCTTGTGTCTCTTTTAAGCTTTTCGACTCCCTGGTTTGATTGCAGGGATCCCTTGAGCACAAAGCGGGCAATCGGGAGCTTCATAAGCCTGGATGTGTAATTTAATGAGAGAGGCCATCGGCAGTCCAAAATCCACCTTCCCCCCTGTCCTGTCAACAAGAATACCGACGCCTACTGGAATAGCTTCCAATTCTCGCACTACTGCAAGCACCTCTCGCACGGAACCACCCGTCGTGATCACATCCTCAACGACCAAGACTCGTTCTCCCGCTGAAAGTGTGAACCCTCTGCGCAAACGCATAATGCCATTTTCGCGTTCTGTAAATAAGGCTCTAGCCCCTAAGGCCTTGGCGACTTCGTGGGCCACTAAAATTCCACCCGTCGCAGGTCCAATCACGGTTTGAATCCCCATATCGTAAAACGACGCGGCAAGTCCCTCCGCAAGTATAGACGCCCGATCTGGATATTGTAGTACTTGAGCACACTGCATATATTGACCACTATGTTTCCCTGAAGTTAACAGAAAATGTCCATCTAAAAGAGCGTTGCTTTTCCTAAATAAATCAAGATATTGATCAGGGGTGAGTGGCGTTTCTGTAGAATTTATATTTTTGTCCATGAATGTTTTTTCTCTCCTTTTTAGTCATATGAAAAAAAATAACTCGTCAAAGATGACTGGTTATTTTTTCAAATGTGCCTTACCGTATCCAAAGCCGTTCCAAGGCCTGACGAGGATCGTCCGCACGGGTAATGGGCCTTCCGACCACGAGATACGTGCTACCTGCTTCTAAAGCCTCATAAGGGGTGAGGACCCTCATTTGGTCATTTGCCTCACTCCAGGCTGGGCGAATCCCTGGCGTAACAATCAAAAAGCCTGGTTCAGTGTTTCTCCTTAGTTCTCTGGCCTCCATAGCTGAAGCGACCACGCCATCTAAGCCTGCCTTTTCTGCAAGTTTGGCAAGGGCTACAACATGCTCTGGAATTTTTCGTTGTACCCCCATTTCCTGCTTAAATTGATTTTCCGACATACTCGTCAGAACCGTAACCCCTATGACTTTAGGCACACTTTCCAGCTTAATTCCAGCTTCCCGAACCGCGTCTGCCGCCCTTGCCATCATGTCATACCCACCGCTACAATGAACATTGATCATGTCCACACCACACTGCACGTAACCGCGAATCGCCCGTTCAACCGTGGTGGGAATGTCATGAAGTTTCAAGTCTAAAAAGATGGGAAATCCCATTTTCTTAAGTTCCCCAATCATTGCCGGACCAGTATATGAATATAGTTCCATACCCACTTTAAGCCAACATCCGCTCCCTCTGAGAGCCTTGGCTAAAGCTAACGCTTCCTCGCGTCCTGGAACATCAAGGGCCACCATAATCCGTTTATTTAACGTCGCGTCCATTCGCTTTCCCTCCCTTCCAGTCTGCTCCAATAAAGTGCCGCCCCTTCTAACCTAACCCTTATGGGCCAGCCCTATTAAATCACGCACGGACGTCATTCCGTGTTTTTCACAATAACCTTTTATGCCCTGTAGAATTTCCAGGGGAGCCTGGGGGTTAACGAAATTTCCAGTGCCAATACTGATGGCTGTCGCTCCTGCTAGGAGAAATTCCACAGCATCCTGCCAGGTAGTAATTCCGCCCATGCCGATGATCGGTAGATCGACGGCCTCCGCCACTTGCCAGACCATGCGCACAGCAACAGGTCGAATGGCAGGCCCAGAAAGTCCTCCAAACGTGTTGGCTAACAAGGGTCGTTGTTGCTCTATGTCAATACGCATTCCTAAGAGCGTATTAATGAGTGATAGGGCGTCCGCTCCCCCACGCTGGGCAGCATGCGCCATGCCCACGATATCCGTGACATTGGGTGAAAGCTTCGCGATGATCGGGAGATTCGTTGCCGCCTTAACCGCTGCAATCACCTCTTCAGCACTGTGAGGATCTGTTCCAAAATGCATTCCGCCATGCTTGACATTGGGACAGGAAATGTTCACTTCCAACGCGGCTAACCCTGAATCGTCCTGTAACGCGCGAGCCATCTGAACGTAATCATCGAGTGAAAAACCAGAAATATTGGCGATCACTGCGGTTGGCATGTTGCGGACTTTGGGAAGATAGGCTGCTAAGAAGTCCTCTAGGCCTGGGTTTTCCAACCCCACCGCGTTGAGTAACCCTGCTGGTGTTTCTGCCAACCGAGGCACAGAATTTCCTAGCCTCGGCAGGGGGGTAATCCCCTTCAGCGTGATTCCGCCTAAGGCTTCTAGCGGACAATAATCGGCATACTCTTCTCCAAACCCATAGGTTCCAGAACATGTAACCACTGGATTTCTTAGCGTGATTCCCGCGAGCACGGTCGTAAGATCAACAGGACTCATCCCAAACAACCTCCTCACCCAGAAAAACCGGTCCATCTTGGCATACCTTTTTATGAAGGTACTTCCCTGACTCATCAACCAGCGTACATACACAACCTAAGCACGCCCCCACTGCACAGCCCATGCGTTCTTCCAGAGATACCTGTACAGGAACTGCAAAGTTCCTACATAGTTCCGTAACAGCCTGCATCATCTTTTTTGGACCACAAGTGGCGACACTAATCTGAACAGGGCTTATAGGGTCCGCCTGATTAGTTTGCCCAAACAATTCAGATAATCGTCCTTGTACCTGACCCGTCACGATTCCTTGAACCCCTAAAGTTCCATCTAATGTACTGAGGTGAATGGGAATCCCTAGGGCTTGCCAAGCGGGAAGTCCAGCGCTTTTTAAAAACGACTGGTTTTCTCCCCCCCAAAACAAGCGTACCATGAGACCCTGAGCTAGTGCGCTTTGAGCGAGAGCATAAAGTGGAAATATGCCAATTCCTCCAGCAACTAGCCACAATTCCCCTTCTATTGGTAAGGAGAAACCGTTACCTAACGGCCCCATAACACTGAGTTGCTCACCACACCTTGCTCTAGCTAAAATTTCTGTTCCCCTGCCTTGAATCCTGTAAAGCAAGGTTATTTCGTCTTGATCTTGAGAAATTTCGGCTAGGCTGATGGGTCGCCTCAATAGAGGGTCAAAGGATGAGATCGAGGAATCCTGAACCTGGATGGCTACGAATTGTCCAGCCTTCGCAGTTCTGGCAATAGGTCCTTTTAATACCAAGCGCCTAAGCCTTTGCGCTTCCTCTCCCAAGCATTCATGAGCTACCACTAATCCTTCTGTGAGCATGACACTCACCCCTTCCCTAATTTGTGGTTCGTTAAAGTGGCAAGAGGCCTGGGGAAATACTTTCTAGCACCTGGAGCAACGCCGCTGCAGTGTCCAGACTTGTGAAGCAGGGTATTCCGTATTCAACTGCCGCTCTTCGAATCGCAAACCCATCACTTGCCTGTACTCGGCCATGGGTTGTGGTATTGACAACGTATTGAATTTTTTTCTTTCGTATACCGTCGATAATTTCGTTTGAGCCGTCATGTAATTTGGAAAGCTGTTCGACTCTTAGTCCCTCGCTCTTTAAATAACGCGTCGTACCCTTTGTCGCTAAAATGCGAAATCCGATATCGGCGAACCGTCGGGCGAGCGCTACCCCTTCCGCTTTATCACGATCTGCCAGGGTAATAAACACAGAGCCATACGTTGTGACGGACACACCAGCCCCTAGAAGCGCTTTGTAGAGGGCTTTTTCGTAGGTTCGATCAATTCCCATGACTTCGCCAGTGGATTTCATCTCCGGTCCCAAAGAAGGTTCGACCCGTTGAAGCTTCGAGAAGGAGAACACAGGGGCCTTGACGGCAACCCGGTCACCCGTTGGCCAGAGGCCATGGGGAATCTTGATCTCTTCCCAGGTTCTCCCTAAGATCACTTGAGTTGCCCAGTCTACAATGGGAACGCCCGTGACTTTACTCAGGAAGGGAACCGTTCGACTTGACCGGGGATTGACTTCTATGACATACAGCTCTTTATGATAAATGACATATTGAATATTTAATAATCCCTTAATTTTTAACGCTCGAGCGAGGGACTCAGTTAAAGCGATGATCCGTTCTTGCATCGTCAAATCCAAGGTTTGGGGCGGATAGACCGCGATGGAATCTCCAGAATGTACCCCTGCCCTTTCTAAATGTTCCATAATTCCAGGGATGAAGACGTTTTCTCCGTCCGAGATTGCATCGACCTCCACCTCAGTCCCCAGCAAATATTGATCCATCCATATTTCCTGATCTGAGGAGGCAGACAGAGCACGCTTGACGACCGTCTCTAACTCATCGGCTTCATAGACAATGTCCATAGCCCTTCCACCCAACACATACGACGGACGAACCACCAAAGGAAATCCGATGTCTTGGGCCACACGCTGCACTTGCTCCATATTCGTAGCCCCCGCACCGTGTGGCCGCTTGGCACCGAGTTCTTGCAGAACGCGGTCAAAGGTTCCCCGTTCCTCCGCTCGATCAATATCTTCTACTGTCGTACCGAGGATTCGATATCCACGTGCCGCTAAGCCGCTGGCCAAACCAATGGCGGTCTGACCTCCGAATTGAACAATCACACCATCAGGCTGTTCTTTGTCTAGAATAGCCGACACATCCTCCAAGGTCAAGGGTTCGAAATAAAGGCGATCTGCCGTGTCAAAGTCCGTCGAGACCGTCTCAGGATTATTATTGATAATAACACTCTCAATGCCTGCCTTGCGCAGGGCGAGCACTGCATGCACGGAGCAATAGTCAAATTCTATGCCTTGCCCAATTCGAATCGACCCCGACCCTAAGACGACGACTTTAGGTCCGTTATGCACTTCCCCTTCATCTTCTACATCGTAACTTGAATAGAAATAAGGCGTTGTCGCCTCAAACTCTCCAGCGCAGGTATCAACCATTTTGAAGACAGGCCGGATACCCTGCTCAAGCCTGAACCGGTATACCTCATCTTCTGTACTTTTCCAAAGGGATGCTATTTCCTGATCCGCGAAGCCCAGTCGCTTGGCGCTGAGCAATAACGCTTTATCCCAAGGGGCTTTTTCTAATAAGGCGGTGTTATCCACTAAGCGCTTAAGTATCTTGAGATAATACCTATTCCAACCCGTCACTTCAGCTAACCAATCCACTGTCCAGCCACGCTTCATGGCTTCTGCAAAAACGAATAATTGCCGATCATCGGGCTCTAGACACGCAGTTTTAAGTTCAGCGTCCGATAGAGTTTCCAGTTCCAGCAACCGCACCCCGTAAACCTTTATATCCAAAGAACGAATGGCTTTGAGTAAGGCGGTTTCCAAGTTACGCCCAATACCCATGACTTCTCCCGTTGCTTTCATTTGGGTACCTAAACACCGATCTGCTTCCGTGAATTTATCAAAAGGCCAACGCGGTATTTTGACAACAACATAATCTAGGGCTGGCTCAAAACAAGCCGAGGTTTTCTGCGTTACCGCATTCTTAATTTCTGTCAGCGCATAACCCAAGGCAATTTTAGCTGCCACCTTGGCAATCGGATATCCGGTGGCCTTGGAGGCTAGGGCACTAGAACGACTTAATCGAGGATTGACTTCAATCACTACGTATTCATTACGAGAAGGATGAAGGGCAAACTGGACATTGCAGCCCCCTTCAATTTTCAGGCCTTCCACGATCCGACGCGACGCGCTTCGTAAGGTTTGCACCTCACGATCGGTCAAGGTTTGACAAGGTGCAACGACGATACTGTCCCCGGTATGTACGCCCACTGGGTCCATGTTCTCCATATGACAAATGGTGATACAGTTTCCCACGCTATCACGCAGAACCTCAAACTCTACTTCCTTCCAGCCAGCCACACTTCGCTCCACCAAAATCTGATCAATAAGGCTTGCTTGCAGGCCACTTTCTGCGATTTGCTCCAACTCCTCTGAGCTCTGCACAATCCCGCCCCCGGTTCCTCCTAAGGTAAAGGCTGGCCGAACGATCAAGGGATATCCGGTTATCGCTGCGAATTCAATGGCCTCATCAACCCGTGCTACAATCACGCTTTCAGGAATGGGTTCTCCAAGCTCCTGCATCAAGGCTCGGAAGCTTTCTCTGTCTTCAGCTTGATCAATGCTCTTAAGTGAGGTTCCCATCAACGTGACCCCACAGCGATCCAAGACCCCCGCTTTAGCAAGCTGATAGGCTAAGTTCAGGCCAGTCTGACCGCCCATGGTAGGAATCAACCCATCCGGTCTTTCCCGCTCAATGATTCGCTCCAGGGATTCAACGTTTAAAGGTTCTATATACACTCTGTCCGCGGTTTCCCGGTCCGTCATAATCGTTGCTGGGTTGGAATTGACAAGAATCACTTCGACCCCTTCTTCGCGCAGTGCCCGACAAGCCTGCGTTCCAGCGTAGTCAAACTCAGCGCCTTGCCCAATGACAATGGGACCTGAACCGATTACCAGGACCTTTTTCCACTCTTTCTTGGGCATGATTAGGGTCTCCCCTTTCTTGATAAACTTTTCTCAACTAATCCTTTGAACTGGTCAAAAATTTCAGCATTTTCCTCAGGTCCCGGAGCACCCTCTGGATGAAATTGAACCGATAGGATGGGATAACTTTGGTGCTCCATTCCTTCTACTGTTCCATCATTAAGGTTACGCAACGTCACTTCAAACCCCGAGCCCTTTAAAGAAGCCTCTTGTACAGCGTAGCCATGGTTTTGTGACGTCATCGTTGCTTTAGTTGAACGTATATCGATGACCGGATGATTTCCGCCGCGATGTCCGTAAGGGAGTTTATAGGTTTCCCCACCCGCTGCCAGCGCTAAAAGTTGATGCCCAAGACAAATGCCTAAGACGGGTAGTTTGTCATATAGACTACGTACGGTAGCCACACATTCCGGTAACTCTTCAGGATCTCCCGGGCCATTGCTTAACACGATCCCACTGGGATGATGCCTTAGAATTTCTTCAGGCGTTGACCCCGCGGGGAACACCATAATCCTAAACCCTCTCTCCTGAAGATGACGAATAATGTTTCGCTTGGCTCCAAAGTCGAGTAGCGCGAGTAGCGGCCCGGGTCCTGGAATTTCGTAGGTTTCTTTGACGGTTGAACGATAAACCCAGTGTATATTTTTTCCCTTTATCTCATCACTAGCGTGGAAATTGTCCCAGAAGGCTAGCCCTTCATCCCTAGTTTCAACCATCACGCCAGGTAATGTCCCAAATTGCCGTAGGTACCTTGTTAACGCCCGAGTATCTATACCCTTTAACCCTCGCACACTATGTCTCAGACAATAGTCCTCTAAGGATCCCTCAGCATGTAAACTTCCCTCTCCCTCGGAAAGTTCACGGACAATGAGTCCCTGCAGGCGAGTTTTATTCGCTTCATTTTCTTCATGGTGCCACCCATAGTTCCCAATTTGCGGTTGGGTCAAGACTAGAATTTGCCCGGCATAGGACAAATCTGTGACCATTTCCTGATAACCGCTCATAGAGGTATTAAAGACCACTTCATGATCCTCTATCGAGGGTTTGCTCTGCAGCCAATCACCAAAAGCTTCCCCCTCATAGGTTGTCCCATCTTTGAAAACAAGATATGCCACGTTCGGCACTTCCTCTCTGACCGATATTCGTCTCTTAAATACATCACATTAGAGCACTTGGCGATCTCTCTGGACAAGCCGGCCATCCACCCACACCATGATTGGAAAGCCTTTTAACGTTTTATGCAAGAAAGGGGTGTTTCTAGCTTTTGAAACCAAGGTTGCCGGCTCAATGACTTCTGAAAAAGTAGGATCAAACAGCACCATATCCGCTGGAGCACCTGGGACTAACGATCCTCCCAGTAAACCAAACCTCTGTGCAGGAGAAAAACTCCAGGCCTCAATCACTCGGTCCATGGAAATTATCCCAGGCACCACTAAGTGTTGCCATACAGCACTCAAGGCTGTCTCTAGGCTGGCAATCCCAAAGGGAGCCTCAGCAAAGGGACGGGCTTTCTCTGCCTGGGTATGGGGCGCGTGATCCGTAGCGATCATATCTAGGGTTCCATCTCGAAGTCCTTCGATCAGAGACTCTCTATCTTGTCGAGAACCCAAGGGAGGATTAACTTTCAGAACCGTATCGGTGATCCCCAACTCTTCATCACAGAAGATTAAATGGTGCGGGTTGACTTCGGCGGTGACATTGACCCCTCTTGCTTTGGCGCTCCGTATCAAATCGACACTCTCTGTCGTAGAAATATGGGCCAAATGAAGTTTACCCCCAGTTTCCTCAGCGAGTAGTAAATCCCTAGCAACGATCACACTTTCCGCACTGGCTGGAATGCCTTTCAAGCCCATCCGTGCAGACGACACCCCACGACGCATTTGCCCTTCTCCAGCCAAGTATTTATCCTCGCAATGACTTATGATGAGGAGCCCCGTTAATTTGGCATACTCTAAAGCGAGTCGCATCACTTCTGCATTATGAATATTTTTGCCGTCATCGGAGAAGGCAGCCACTCCGCCCTCTTTCATATCTGCCATTTCGACCAGTTCGGCCCCCTGCATTCCTTTGGTGACTGTGCCAATCGGCAGGACATGCGCATAACCAGCACGTTCTCCTTGCCTACGCACGAATTCAACGAGGGCCCTATTATCAATCACGGGTTGCGTGTTAGCCATGGCCAAAATCGTCGTAAATCCTCCGCGCACTGCAGCGCGAGAGCCACTCAGAATATCCTCTTTATCTTCTTGGCCTGGTTCTCTCAAGTGAGTATGTACATCAATGAGTCCCGGGAAAACAACCTTTCCTCTCCCGTCGATTTCGTCGATTGATTCCCCCTGCGCCTTTGCCAACACCTCTTCTTCTTTCATAGACGACGAGATGGCTAACACCTTCCCACCTTGAACGAGAACATCCCGAGGGGCAGAAAGCTTCTGACTCGGATCAATCACCCATACTTCTTTAAGCCACCACATTGCTAGACCCCCCTATCAGTAAATAAATGAGTGCCATACGAATGGCCACTCCGTTTGTAACCTGTTTTTCAATCAAAGCTTGTACGCCATCTGCCACATCATCTGAGATTTCCACGCCCCGATTCATAGGACCTGGGTGCAACACAATACTCTGTTTTCCCGTCTTCTTCAAGCGCTCTGTTGTCAAGCCATACAGCTGGCTATACTCACGAAGGCTGGGAAACAGGCCGCTTTTCTGGCGTTCAAGTTGAAGTCGTAGGGCCATCACAATATCCGCCCCAGGTAAAGCACTGTTAAGATCATACGTCGTTTTAACGCCCAAGCAGTCCATCTCAACCGGTAGCAACGTTGGAGGACCCACCAAGGTGACATCTACGCCAAGTTTCTGCAGACCCCAAGCATTGCTACGAGCAACCCTAGAATGCAAAACATCCCCAACTATGACAATTTTCTTCCCTTCCAGGGATCCCAGTTTCTCCTCCATGGTAAAAATATCCAGTAACGCTTGAGTTGGATGTTCATGCTGCCCGTCTCCAGCATTGATGACGCCAGGAACCAGGATATCTGCTAAGAATTTTGCCGAACCTGAACTAGGATGGCGCAAAATCACCAGATCCGCTCGCATAGCCTGAATTGTTTTAGCGGTATCATATAAACTCTCACCTTTGCTCACACTGCTTTGGGCAATGGCAATACTGGTTGTATCAGCACCCAATACTTTTGCAGCCATCTCGAAGGAAGTTCGAGTTCGTGTACTTGCCTCATAAAAAACATTCACCACCGATTTACCTTTCAAGGTCGGCAACTTCTTAATCGGGCGCATCAAAATTTCCTTCATTACTTTTGCCGTATGCAAGATATGGCGAATATCCTCCACGCTCATATCTTCTAACCCTAGAATGTCCTTACGTTGCCATTTCATGGTAACCCTCCCTAATTTCTTTCACCCTTATTATCCCTGATGTGTATGGACTCATACCCAAAATTAAAATCCTCTTCCCAAGAGGGAGAGGATTTTAGATAGGCATAACCTATATCCTGCTCGCCCCTTGACTATCTCTCTGGATAGCATTTAAAGGTTAAAGTTTAAAGTCTCATTCACTTAGATCTTCTGAACGTTCCAGTAACAGCACATCTTCTTCGCCATCCACGTCTTGCAAGCGGACCGCCACAATTTCCCGATGCGACGTGGGCAAATTCTTACCAACATAATCTGCTCGGATAGGTAACTCTCGATGTCCACGGTCGACCAGCACCGCCAATTGAATGCGCTCCGGCCTTCCTAAATCCATGGTAGCATCTAACGCTGCGCGTGCCGTTCGACCAGTATACAGCACATCATCGATTAGAACGACTGTTTTCCCCTCGATGCTGACCGGAATGTCCGTCTCATGAACCACTGGGTGTATATCTATCGTACTTAAGTCATCACGATAAAGTGTAATGTCCAAAATTCCCAGGGGCACCTTTACCCCCTCAAAATCCTCAATATATTGTTGGATGCGTTCTGCTAACGGTACTCCTCTGCGTCGAATACCCACCAAGACGAGCTTGTCAGTTCCTTTATTCTTTTCCACAATCTCGTGAGCAATTCGAGTCACAGCCCTGCGAATCCCATCCGCATCTAAAATTTTGCTCTTAATCGTACCTTCCAAAACTCACTAACTCCTTTCACCTAGGGTTAATCCTTAGACATGGAAATTAGATAGAAAATTCAAAAAAACTGTCTGAATAGCAGACAGTTCTCACTTACTTCCGTCTGCCTTCCCAAGCCTCTCGGGACTTCATTAAAGGCTATAACATTTGTATATAGTTTACTGTAGGATGAGCTTAAAGTCAATGTTAGGATGGGCTCCAAGGGCCAAATACTCATCAACTAGTGGTCAATCCACTGATTAATCATCTCATATAATTTAGAACTATGGTCATGCTTTAATATAGAAAGCATCACCATATCCTTATAAATACCTCTGAAACAACTTCGCTTCCTTAAAATCCCTTCTTGTATAAAACCTAACTTTTCTAGCACCTTAAGAGAGCCATAGTTTTCGGTCGCGACGGTTGCCTCAATTCTATGGACATTGATCGTATTAAAGGTAAAATTGATGATTGAACCCACTGCTTCCGTCATAATGCCCTTATTCCAATATTCACGTCTTAAACTATATCCTATTCCCGCTCTCACTTTAGGGATTTCTATTTTACTTTTACAAAAGCCAATCACTTCAGCCTCGTCTTTCAAACAAATGCCCCAAATTATGGCTTTCTTTTGTTTGTATTCATCCCCAAACCATTGAATCACTTCCTCGGCTTGTTTCCAATGTGTAAAAAGTTCAAAGGAATCATGCTTGATTACCTCAGGTTGACTTAAAAGTTTATAGATACTTTCTATATCATCCATGGTTATTTCTCTTAAATTTAACCGTTTTGTATTGAGTTCTGGAAAATCCTTAAATATTTCATCACCCACATTTTCGCCTCATTTCATCAACCATTTGCCATGTTCGCTCTTGCCCACAAGGTTGCTGTTTCCCTTGTTTCCAACGAGGTCTAGGATCATTATCTTGTTGTTAGCGTTGCGACTTTCTTCAAGAATTACTTCCTCCGCGCTCACCGACACCGAAAGTTCACCAGGTCCGAAAGTTAGGAAATCTGATTCGTTGCCGATTTTGTGCAAGTAGGTGACGAGTTCGGTAGCGTCCTCTTTGACGGCCTCTCTGATCTGCACAGCTTGTCCTCCTCGTTGACCTTGATAATCAGTAGCAAAAAAGAAACTTCTATAACAATATTATTTCGTTCGATGGTAAATTGCAATAATATTATAGTTATTTTGGAGTTGCCGCTGCTGGCAACTCCTTCCCGTATTCCTTTTATGGATTCCCTTTTATCGTTCTCCTAAATAATAATGAATCATGTCTAGTGACGGTGGTGCCTTTTTCAATTGCCTAAGCATAGTGACCACTTGTCCACGGTGGTACGATGAATGATTGGTCACGTGAAGCATCTGCTTCCACAATTCCAAAGAATACGCTTCCCCTTGGACAGTCTCATAACTTATCCCTTCCAATAAATCCTCTTCCGTTAATGACACTAAGAAAACTTGAAGTTGATTTCTAAAAGCACCACCTCGATCAACGAACGTAGAATAAGTTGGAAAATCCTCAGGATTTAATAACGTTCTACCGTGTTCCCCCATCCAACGTGACAGCCACAATTCTTCAGTGCCTAATAAATGTACCATTGTATCTCGGATTGACTTGAAGCTGCTTGATAAGTCTTGAATATACTCCTCATTTTCCAAATCCCCCAAAGCAGTGAGGATTTTTGTATTAGCCCACTCGTCATAGCTATAAAGTTCAATGATCTGGGTCTTGTTCATCTAGAATCCTCCTTTATAAAATTAAAATTACAAATACTCTCATCGGCTTTTGATTTTTAGTTCTAAAATAAAATAGCCATATATTAAACTATCCAATATTACCAAAAGTGTGTCAGTCATATGGCAAGATTATTGTCTTAGCATTTTGAACTTTGTGGTATTGCGACCCTCGTTACATAATCTCCATTAACCTGGAAAGAATAATATTGTCTTAGCATACCAATGACCGTAGATTTATTTTAGAACAAACAATGCTTCATATAAACTGACATCGTATTCTTAATAACAATATAAAGAGGGTTACGACATGAAGAAATTAGGATACTTTGTATCTATTGGGCTTGTCTTGACGTTGCTAGGATGTGGATCGGCTATACAGCAGACCCCTGCATCCGAATCCTCAGCAAAGCTTCCAGCGCCTCCCATGTCCGCAAAGAATCAACCTGAAATATCTATGGCTGAATTCAAACTCATTAAAAACGGTATGACTTATGAACAAGTGACGTCAATTATTGGTTCGGATGGTGAAATAATCAAACAAGCAGGTACTCCTGGCGCTCAGTTATACACTGCAACCTATCATTTCAAAGGCGATGGCAATATATGGCCCGCTAATGCCGAGTTAATGTTTCAAAATGGAACGCTTAAAACGAAGACACAACAAGGATTAAAAGATCAGACTTGACATAAAAAAGGCTTTCGGTTTTATTAGAAACCGAAAGCCTTTTTATTATAGATTCACTAACGTAGTTTGAGTTATGGGTGTGAACGGCTAACCCACTGCCTTAATTGACACGCAATTTCTCCAAGACAATCGCAAATGCTTTAGGCACAGGGGCCTCGAATTCCATCCATTGTCCGTTGCGCGGATGCTCAAATCCCAAATGTGCGGCATGCAGCATTTGTCCGTGTAGTCCAAAGGGGTTTTTTCTCGTACCATAGACAGGGTCCCCCAGAACTGGATGCTTAACATACACCATATGGACGCGGATCTGATGAGTCCGACCTGTTTCTAAACGCACTTCAAGATAGGTCGTGTCTCTAAACCGTTCTAATACGGTATAATGCGTTACAGCAGTTTTGGAATGTTGCATCACTACAGCCATCCTCTTTCGATTAGAAGGATCTCGACCGATGGGCGCATCAACCGTACCAGAAGGTTCTATGACGACCCCGTGTACTAATGCTAGATACTTTCGATCCATGGTATGCGCCTTAAGTTGAGCGGCCAGCCCTTGATGCGCGTGATCATTCTTAGCCACCACTAAAATCCCCGAGGTGTCTTTATCAATTCGATGCACGATTCCTGGACGTAATACCCCATTGATGCCCGAAAGATTTTGACAGTGATATAACAAAGCATTAACCATGGTTCCCGTCCATGCCCCTGGTGCTGGATGAACCACCATTCCCTGACGCTTATTCACCACCAAAATATCCTCATCCTCATACAGAATTTCAATTGGAATGTTTTCCGGCTCGGCCGTAGACTCCCGTAGTGTCGGGATTTCCACTTCAATTTCATCACCCTTGCGAACCTTATAATTCGCTTTTTTAGGGGACCCGTTGACTTTTACGCAGGCTTGCGCAATCAGACCTTGAACGAACGACCTGCTTTTTCCCAGAACCTCCGTCACCCCAACGTCGAGGCGAATTCCTTCCTCAAGTTCAAACAGGTTTACCTCGTTCGATACTTCCTCATCGAGTTCCAAATCATCCATAACAGGTTCCGTTAACATTTCATCCACACTCATAACCCCATTATTTATTTAATAGTTCATTTAACCTCGTGATCCAATTCCGATCTATCTGTAGACGGTTCTATCTTATTTTCTGTCTCACCTTGGAACTTTTCTTCCCAATATATGACGAACATGAGTAACCCCACAGCGACGACAATCATACTATCAGCGAAGTTAAAAACGTACGCCCAAATTTGGAAATCTAAATAATCCACCACACTTCCGATGACAAGGCGATCATACAAGTTTCCAAGTGCTCCACCGCCGATCATCCCAATCGCCAGACGGGTAAACTTCTCACTGCGTGGAATACGAAACTGAGCATAAATCACTCCGCCTACAACAATAAC
>DASRMG010000063.1:0-5804 GCA_035648035.1 Desulfosporosinus sp.
ACTATTTGAGGATTCTTTTCTTACTAATCAGCTAAAAACCCTTGAAAAAGCTAGTTAATCATTAATAATCAAAGGGCAACAATCACATTAGGCTACCTGGAAATCACAGAAGCAGCGATTTAGAGGGTGCGAAACTTAAGATGTTTAATAATTTAAGTATTATAATCACAACAACAACTAAACCAATTAATCGCAACATTTAATTCACGCTCCTATTTATTTTTAAGTTATATAAGAGTTATATTGCCTACTTTTGGACCATTTGATTCATAACATTGTAATATCTAGTACCGTGTAATGACTTAATAGGTCACTATATACCCTTCCTTAATCTTGCGTGTAGGTTAAGATTTCAGGGAGGGTTATAGTGAACTGGCAAAGTCTTAGACTATAAAGTTATTATTTTGATTGATAATACAAACAGTGCTATAATTTATTCGATATGAGATTGTGATTTAAGGAGATACGATGAAAAGAACATGGCGTTTTTGGCTTGCCTTATGGGCAGGCAAGTTTATAACTATGGGGCTGTTAGTGGCCGGAAAAAAGGGGACAACCCTACCCGGTAAAATCGCTCATTGGATTGATCCACTGATTATGAGGCACCTCAGCGTAGCCTATACGGACGGGATTATTATGATCACTGGGACCAATGGAAAAACAACCACGGCTAATCTGCTGGCCAGTATCATACGTCAATCGGGTGAGGAATTTGCTTTCAACCAGGCTGGAGCCAACCTAGTGACTGGTATTTCAGGGGCTTTGATTCAAAATACGCGCTGGAACGGCTATTCCCGGGCGAGCTTAGCTTTGCTAGAAGTGGATGAGGCCACGGTGCCTAAATTCTGTGAACAAGTGTCGCCCACTTTGGCGATTGTGACTAATTTCTTTCGCGATCAGCTTGACCGTTACGGGGAGTTGGATACGACTGTTCGTATGGTCAGAGAGTCTCTGCCTAAAGAAACGCTCCTCGTGTTAAATGCGGATGATCCTTTGGTGGCCCAGTTTGGCACGGATCATGAGCGGGTGATTTATTATGGCGTGGAACGTACGCCGGATAGCCGAAGTGAGAGCCAAGAAACCAGGGAAGCAAGATTTTGCCCGGTCTGCGGTATTGAACTTACATATATGCTGTTTCATTATGGACAATTGGGGATTTTTAATTGCTCAGGCTGTGGATTTCACCGGCCTGAGCCTGAGATATTGGCTCAAAACGTTCGCCTTGAAGAGGGGTTGATTCTCTTTCAAGTGGAGGAGGCTCCCTTTACGTTATCTTTGCAAGGATACTATAATCTGTACAATGCGCTTGCCGCTCTGACTGCAGCGCGGCAACTGGAGATTAACGACGGCTTCATTGAAAAAGGGTTGCGGGAGTTCATCCCACAAGCCGGTCGGATGGAACGTTTTAATTTACCAGATGGGGAGATTACGTTGACTCTCGTTAAAAATCCCACAGGGTTTGATCAAGTGATTCAGACTATGCTGGGAGTTGCTAAACCGCTTAGAATACTTATTGGAATTAATGATTTAGCGGCAGATGGGCGGGATATTTCCTGGCTTTGGGATGTCAATTTTGAACGATTAGGGACGCATGAAGCGAGTATTAATCAAGTGATTTGCACAGGTCTTCGTGCCGAGGACATTGCCTTGAGGCTTAAATATGCGGGTGTACCCGTCGAGAAACTTGTCATTGAACATGCTTTGACGGAGGCGCTGGATCGTTTGCAAGCGAGCAGGGCAGAAGAGGTGGCTTTTATATGTCCCACCTATACTTTGTTATTTCCGCTACGTGGGTTACTAGAAAGTCGTCAGCAAAGTGCTGGATTGTCTCGTCCCAAGACTAAAGCTGCTGGAGAGGGGGCGTAATCATGAAATTTAATATATGCCATCTATATCCAGATCTACTCGACCTTTATGGTGACCGAGGAAATATTTTAGCGTTGGCGGCTCGTTGCCGCTGGCGAGGCATCGAACCCGTCATTCAGCAAGCTTCTTTGGGTGAAGATCTAGACTTTCTGGGGATGGATATTCTGTTCTTGGGGGGTGGCTCTGACCGTGAACAGGGCCTGCTGGTTCAAGATTTGATGCGTCATGAAAAGGAGCTCCGGAAGGCTATTGAGAACGGACTGGTTGTTCTTGCTATTTGTGGTGGGTATCAAATGTTGGGCAGAGACTATCAAATGGCCAATGGAAAAAAACTACAGTTCTTGGGTATCATCGACATCTGGACCATCGCAGGTGAGAAACGCCTCATTGGTAATGTTGTGGTCGAAATTGATGGGAAGACCTTGGTGGGGTTCGAAAATCACTCAGGTAAAACGTTTTTGGGTGAAGGGGTCACGCCCTTAGGTAAAGTCTTATTTGGAAATGGCAATAACGGGGATGATCATGAGGAAGGCGTACGGTACCGCAATGTCTTCGGTACATATTTGCACGGACCACTTCTCCCCAAAAATCCACGACTTGCCGACCTGTTGTTAGAGTTGGCGCTACAACGTCGTGGATCTCACGTTCCGTTAGAGGAACTCAATGACAGCCTGGAAGAATTAGCCCATGACGCCATGGTAAAAAAACTAATGAAGTAAGTCTCAATCAAGTTGGTAGTTGATTTATGGTGAAGAACAGTATAGCATAAGTGATATACTGTTACACTATCATTAGTACATGCTGTTTTTAGATAATTAACCTTAAATTCATTACTTTCCATAAATTACATGCTGAAATAGCCTGTTTTACAAGGGTTTTAGGCTAATTTATCAGTATAGTTCGTTGACACTTTTTTGCATTACTGTCTATAATAGAGTATAGCTTCAGCTAGCTAAATGACTTGGGGGTGCTAATGTGGCAGAAAGTAAGCGGATTATGATTAGTTTGCCGGAGGGTTTGCTTGCGGAGGTGGACGGAATCGTCACAGTTGAGAAACGCAATCGTAGCGAATTTATTCGAGAAGCACTTAACAGCATACTTTATGAACGCCGGAAAAAAGGAATCCACGAGCAGATGCGTAAAGGATACCTGGAGATGGCGCAACTGAATTTGTCGATAGCTAAGGAGTTATTTTCTACGGAACAAGAAGTATTAGAGTACTATGAAGAAACGATGGTGGCTAATCAGAGATGATTATAAAACGTGGGGAAATTTATTACGCAGAACTTAACCCCGTCGTCGGTTCGGAACAAGGAGGGACTCGTCCGGTCCTCGTAGTTCAAAACGACATTGGGAATCAATTTAGCCCGACGACAATCATTGCGGCAATTACTTCTCAGATTGCAAAAGCGAAATTACCTACTCACGTCGAAGTACGAGCCAAGCGAAGCGGTTTGGAACGAGATTCGGTCATTCTAACAGAACAGATTCGGACAATCGATAAAAGTCGCCTGAAAGAAAAAGTGGCTGTTTTGGATGAAGAAGTGATGCTTAGAGTTGACCAAGCCATTGAAATTAGTCTAGGTCTTGCGGACATTTAAAGACATAAGGATGAGAAATAGGCAGCGTAGCGGAGATAACAACCGCCGCTGTTTTTATTTGGCTGTGGCAATACCTTGCCCACTTCTTTGCGTAAACCAAGAGAAACCTGCTGTCCATTGCAGGTGTTCTCTTGGTTTTTGACGTCGCGCGTATCAGCGTGAACTCAATGTTAGGTTATGGGTAAATTAGAATATGACGGAGTTTTTGTCAACATGGAGAAGACTAAGGGTTGCCTTTTAATGTATACAAAATAATCACGGAATTAATAGAGGAATTACTCTAGCGCAGAGAGAAACTATATGTGTTAAAAGTTAATAGCCCAAATATGTATAGTAATGAAAATGGAAGGAGCACTCGCTTGATTCAATTAGAAGGTGTTAATAAATATTTTGGTCATTTACACGTGCTCAAAGATATTAATCTTAATGTAAAAACGGGGGAAAAACTGGTTGTCATTGGTCCTAGTGGATCAGGTAAGAGCACGTTGATACGCTGCATGAACCTCCTGGAAAAACCAAGTTCCGGTAAAGTTACGGTCGACGGGGTGGAAATTACGGCTCATAAAGCACAGGTTGCCAAAGTTCGGCAGTCAGTAGCTATGGTCTTTCAACAATTTAACCTTTATCCGCACAAAACCGTGCTAGAGAATTTAACCCTCGCTCCGATGCTGATTAGGGGTGTTCCTAAGGAAGAAGCCACAGAGGCTGGTATGGTTTTACTTAAACGTGTTGGGCTCGGTGATAAATTCAAGGTGTACCCATCACAACTTTCGGGGGGGCAGCAGCAACGTGTGGCTATTGCTCGCGCGCTAGCGATGCGACCTAAGATTATGCTCTTTGATGAACCCACATCGGCCTTAGATCCGGAAATGATCCAGGAAGTCTTAGATGTTATGGTGGATCTGTCTCATGAGGGCATTACCATGGTTGTTGTCACCCATGAAATGGGTTTCGCTAAAACAATCGCTGATCGCGTGATATTTATGGATGAGGGACTTATTGTAGAATCCAATACGCCTGAACAGTTTTTTGAAAATCCAACGAATGAGCGAACTAAATCATTTTTAAGTCGTATTTTACGATAATTTTGACTTGCGCGTATCAATATTTCTATAGAGAAAAATATAAAGTTAGAAAGAGAATGAAGTATTTATGAGGAGGATGTTTTAATGAAGAAAGCTGGAATAGTTTTAACAAGTTTATTACTAATGGTAGGTCTGGTATCTGGATGTGGATCTACTACGCCTAAGGCGACCCCTACTAATGGAGTTTCCGCTGATGTCCAGGCGATTAAGGACAAGGGTGTTCTTAAAGTTGGAACAAAAGTAGATGTTCCCAAGTTTGGTTATAAAGATCCCGCAACGGGAAAAGTCGAGGGTTTTGAAATCGATTTGGCAAATGCAATATCCAAGAAGATTATCGGGACTGAAAAAATTGAAGTCTCAGCCGTTACGGCAAAAACTCGTGGGCCATTGCTAGATAGCGGGGACGTAGACCTAGTGATCGCGACCTTTACCGTTACAGAGGAACGTAAAAAGAGTTATAATTTCTCTGATCCTTATTTCAAGGATGGTGTAAGACTCTTAGTTAAAAAAGATGCTGGTTTTAAAAGCTTAAAAGATCTGGACGGGAAAAAGATTGGTGTAGCGCAGAGCTCTACCAGTAAGAAAGCTATTCAGGAACAAGCAGATAAGGATGGAGCAACAGTCACCTTTTTGGAGTTCGCTACCTATCCGGAAATTAAGGCGGCACTAGATTCTGGTCGGGTGGATTGCTTCTCAGTAGATGGCTCCATTCTTTTTGGATATATGGATGAGACAACGACGATCTTGGAAGATAGCTTTAGTCCTCAGGACTATGGCGTTGCTTCTAAAAAGGGAAATGATGGATTAGCTGAAGCAGTTAATGAAACGATTGCTGAGTTGAAAGCATCTGGGGAACTCGATAAAATGATCAAAAAGTGGGAGATTAAATAGTGGTTGGACCTTTTGCCTGGTTTAAATGGGAAGCGCTTTTTCGTGATTGGGCGGTATTTGCTGAAGGGTTTAAAACAACCATTTTAGTAACAATTTTAGCCCTGACACTAGCGCTCATACTTGGGATTTTATTTGGGGTGTTGGGGACCTCTCAGTGGACATTGGCCAAGGTAGTGAGTCGCATCTATGTAGAATTCATTCAAAATACCCCCCTCGTAATGAGGCCACTGAAAAACTGCATTTTTTCGTTTGAGAATTCAATTGTACATTAAAAGAAGACGGTTCGGGATTTGTTTTTAATCCTGAACCGTCTTCTTTTAATGTGATTTATATACTTTGAGACTTTGTCATGAATGATATC
>DASRMG010000064.1:0-4953 GCA_035648035.1 Desulfosporosinus sp.
ATCTCAGACATCTGGTGATCATGCCGGAGGGGTTCCACCCGTTCCCATCTCGAACACGGAAGTTAAGACCTCCAGGGCCGATGATACTTGGGGCGCAAGCCCCTGGGAAAGTAGGTCATCGCCAGGTAAACAAACAAAAAGGCTATCTCATTTATGAGGTAGTCTTTTTGTGTTGTGTCCTGTTGAACCGTTAATACTTAACAAGTACTAGAAAATTCTATTATCGATAAGTAAATTAAGATATAATACTGGCAGTACGATAGACCTTATCGACCTCTCAACCATAACAAGGGCACTTCGATACTACGATACCAGGATAAAGTGCACCACCACTGAAGATGAGTGCTTACTTTATAGATAAATCTATGTTATAACTTGTAGAGATGGTTGCTAGTGCTGAAAATTTAGATAAAGTAGGTGAATCAGGATGGAGACATTTGTAGCAAGGCAACCAATTATTGGTCGCAATGAAAAAATATTTGCTTACGAATTACTATTTCGACAAGGTAATGAAACTAGTTATTCGTCAGTGGATGGGGATAAAGCAACAGGAGATGTCATCTCGAATAGTTTTCTAACGATTGGGATTGATACGCTGACCGGGGGAAAACGGGCATTCATCAATTTTACGGCAAGCTTATTGAAAAATAGAATTGCCTATTCACTACCGAAGGAGTACGTGGGTATCGAGATTTTGGAAAACGTTGAACCTGATCAAGAGATAATCTTGGCCTGTAAGCAATTAAAAGAAGCCGGATACCTCCTTGTCCTGGATGATTTTGTATTTGAATCAAAGTTTCAGCCACTCATTGAGCTGGTCGATGTGATCAAAGTCGATTTTTTAAACACTGATGTGCAGGAACGAAGAAATATTATACGAAGAGTGGGTTCTGGCAAGATTAAGTTTCTGGCGGAAAAAGTGGAAACCAGAGATGAGTTCGAACAAGCGCTTCATATGGGATATAGTTACTTCCAAGGTTATTACTTCCATAAACCGGTCGTAATATCGGGCAAAGCAATTCCAATGTTTAAATTGAACTATTTAAGATTAATGGGGGAAATCAATAATCCAAACGTGGATTTTGATAAGATCACCTCTTTTATAAAAGGGGACGTTTCTCTTTCGTATAACTTGCTGAAATTCATTAATTCATCTGTTTTTTGCTTCAAAACAAAAATTAATTCCATAAAACAAGCCTTAGTGTTACTTGGACTTTCAGAAGTGCGTAAGTGGGCCTCAATGATGGTTCTCCAGAATCTAGGTGAAGACAAACCGAACGCCCTTATCGTGAATTCGGTGGTGAGGGCTACCTTTGGCGAAGCGTTAGCCCTTAAAACCACACTAAAACATCAAGCGTCCAACATCTTTTTAATGGGGATGTTTTCTTTGATTGATGCCTTTTTAGATCGACCGCTCGTCGACGTCCTAGCAGAATTACCCCTCACGAATGAAATTAAGAAAGCATTATTAGGTGAGGATAACACAATTAGAGGTTTTTTAGATATTATTATTGCCTATGAAAAGGGTGATTGGGTTGATTTTAGTATCCATGCAAATAAAATGAATATTAATGAGTCGGAAGTTCCCAACCTCTATCTCAAAGCGCTCGCTTCAGCGAATCAATTTACTTCCTAACTATCATCTCGTCTTGATTTCACGGTGATCATAATCATCAAATCCGTAGGTTCCTGTGTGAGCTCTTCCAGGATGCAGAAGTATAGGGGAAAACCTTGTGCTGAAATTAAGCTCACTAAAAAAATTTATATTGAAAAGAAATAGCTTGGTTAGTTAAAAGCCCTTAACCAGGTTTTTTTTGTTATAATGAAGTGAGTTACATAGGATTATTTACTTAAAGGAGATGCGTTATATTTATGATAGAAAAAGCCTTGCATGTGCTGCAAAGGTATTTCGGATACACTCAATTCCGGGATGGCCAGCAAAAAGTGATTGAAAGTTTACTGAGTGGTACGAATACATTAGCCGTTATGCCAACTGGGGCAGGTAAATCGCTTGCTTACCAAATCCCCGCCCTATTGTTGGAGGGAACGACACTTGTTATCTCACCACTCATCTCTTTGATGAAAGATCAAGTAGATGCCCTGCAACAGTACGGCGTTCCGGCGACCTTTATTAACAGTTCGTTGTCGGTTAAAGAAGCTAGGGATCGAATTGAAAAGGCGGAACGTGGAGAATATAAACTTCTTTATGTAGCGCCTGAACGCTTGGAATCGGAAAGCTTTCGCAGCCTTCTCGAGACACTGGTCGTCTCCTTTGTGGCAATTGATGAAGCCCACTGTGTCTCTCAGTGGGGGCATGACTTTCGACCGAGCTACCTTCATCTTGGCCCTTTCCTTAAAACGTTTCCTCAGCAGCCGCTAATTGGGGCTTTTACTGCGACAGCAACAGAGGAAGTTCAGCAAGATATCATCTTACAATTGGGTCTAAATAGACCCAATGTTTTTGTGACGGCGTTAGACCGACCAAATCTTTCTTTCTCCACGTTTCGAGGGGAAAATAAAAAGGTTTTTATTTTGGAGTATGCAAAATTACATGCTGATCAGTCTGGAATTATTTACGTGGGCACTCGTAAAGAGGCGGACACCCTTCAGGCGTTTTTATCAAATAATGGTATAAGAGCCGGTAAATATCATGCAGGGATGAAAGAAGCGGATCGCCAAAAGGGGCAAGAAGAGTTTCTCTTCGATGAAAAAACCGTGATGGTGGCGACGAATGCCTTCGGGATGGGAATTGATAAATCGAATGTTCGCTATGTTATCCATTACAATATGCCGAGGAATATGGAAGCCTATTATCAGGAGGCGGGGCGCGCTGGGAGGGATGGAGAACCAGGGGAATGTCTTTTGTTGTTTTCCCCCCAAGACGTAGTGTTGCAGAGATTTCTAATTGAACAAACGATTTTTCAACCGGAACGAAAAAACAATGAACTTAAAAAGCTTCAGGGGATGGTTGATTACTGTCATTCTCCTAGGTGCTTGCGTAAGACTATTCTAGAATATTTTGGGGAAGAAGCCATTCAAGAGGAATGCGAGAACTGTAGTAATTGTAACGACGAGCGTGAAATGGTCGATATAACCATTGAAGCTCAGAAAATATTTTCCTGCATTTATCGGATGCGTGAACGGTTTGGCATAGGCTTGGTGGCGGAGGTTTTAAAAGGGTCTCGCAAAGCTAAGATTCGCGATCTCCGTTTCGATGAACTGACGACACATGGAATTATGCACGATATGCCGTTACAGGAAATCAAAGACCGAATTAGTTATTTAGTTGCAGAGAACTTTCTACTATTATCAGGTGGTGAGTACCCAGTGGTTAAACTTCTGCCTAATGCAATATTAGTCATCAAAGGAGAGGCAACAGTTTCACAAAAAGTTTCTCCTCAGCCTTCTCGTGAAAAAGCAGAGGAGATCACTCTGTTTGACCGTTTGCGTGCTTTGCGCAGAGAATTAGCACTTCGACAAAACCTACAACCATATATGATCTTTGCAGATAGTACCTTGAGAGAAATGGCTCAACACTGTCCTAGTGATCTCCACTCGATGATTCGAATAAGTGGGGTAGGAGAGCGTAAACTAGAGAAATACGGGAGTATATTTCTGGAGGAAATAAGGGTCTTTACCGAGGAGTTTAACCCTGGAATATTAGCGGAGCAGCACAAATCAGAGGAGTTGGCCAAGGCTCCAACGTTAATGCAAACGACAGTTAGTACCGACTCATTGCAAGGTCGTCGATCAGCGAAAGCTTCTACGGGAAAAGTACTGAGTCATGAGCAAACATTCATACTTTACCAAGAAGGACACTCCTTAGAAGACATTGCGAAAGTCCGCAATGTCACAGCGCTCACAGTACAGCAACATCTCGTGAAGTGTGGTCTAGATGGTCAAGTGATCCCCTGGGATGATTTTATACCGGTTGAACAGGAACCACTTATATTAGATGCTGTCCGCAGGGTAGGACGAGAAAGATTGCGCCCAATTAAGGACCTTCTCTCAGATGAAGTGGAGTGGTTTACAATTCAAGCGGTTTTGGAAAAATATAAAATCGAGGCTAAGGAAAAATAAATATGTCAATTATAAAGACTAACCCTAAAATCGTTTTAGGGAGTATTCTATTAGCAGTATTTATGGCCGCCATCGAAGGAACGATTGTCGCAACTGCCATACCTAGCATTGTTGCTGATCTGGGCAACTTTTCACGGTTTAGTTGGGTTTTCTCATCCTTTTTGCTAGCTCAAGCGGTGACTATCCCCTTGTACGGGAAGTTGGCGGATTTGTACGGGCGAAAGCCTGTTTTTACCTTTGGGATTCTTGTTTTCCTGACGGGTTCTGTACTATGTGGTTTTGCCCAGTCTATGAATATGCTGATCTTTTTTCGCTTAATACAGGGTATTGGAGCTGGAGCAGTCCAGCCTATTGCCATGACCATTGTGGGAGATATTTTTGCGATGAGAGATCGTGCCCGTATTCAAGGGTATATTTCTATTGTCTGGGGAATAGCTTCCATTCTTGGGCCAGCGATAGGAGCTTCCTTTGTGCAATATGTTAGGTGGTCTTGGATTTTTTGGATGAATATCCCGATCGGGGTACTTTCGCTGACTGGGATTTGGTTTTTCCTGGGGGAAACGGTAGATAAACAAGCACACAAAATTGATTACATTGGGTCTGGACTTATTTTCATCTCGATCAGTGCGTTGATGGTCGTCTTTATACAGGTAGGAACAGTTTGGTCTTGGTTTTCCACGCCAGTGCTTCTTTTGTTAGGGGTCTTCTTAGCCGGAACCTATTTGTTTATTAACCAAGAAAAAGTTGCGGCGGAGCCCATTATGCCCTTGGAAATTTGGGAGGATTCGCTAATTGTTGTTTCTAATCTGGCGACATTAACGACCGGCGTGGTACTGATTGGTGTCTCCTCGTTTTTGCCAACCTATATCCAAG
>DASRMG010000065.1:0-11046 GCA_035648035.1 Desulfosporosinus sp.
TCAGAAATTTGTAATGTCCCCGCTTGTCAAGACACGATTTTGAAAATCTTAAGATAAACTCCTTTCTCTCAATCGGTCTTGTTTTCTATTCTAATGAGAGCAGCCTCATCCCCTAATTCAGGGTAGTATCCGCCGCCCCCATGTTAAGTCTTACTCATACATCAAGGGAAACACAGGGCCAATGTTGTTATATAACCTGCCCTTGATCATCGTTCTGTTCATAATAGATGCTGCCAGGAGTAGCATACTCTAGTGACTGGTGTGGCCGGATCCAGTTGTAATGCTGAAAATACTTCTTGGTCATTTGCCTCAACTCCAAGACGGTCTGAGGGTATTCCAGATACAAACGCTCCCATTTGTAGTTGCGAAAGAAGCGCTCTATCCTAGCGTTATCTCTGGCTCGACCCTTGCCATTCATGCTGATTCTAATGGTTTCATTGCTCTTAATACAGGCAATATAGGCATTTGAAGTAAATTGACTTCCCTGATCGCTGTTCATTATCTCAGGCGTCCCGTGGATCTTTATTGCATCTTCAACAGCTCGTATGACAAAGTCAGACTGCATTGTGTTACTCATTGCCCACCCAACTATTAAACGAGAGTGCCAATCAATAATGGCCACGAGATACATGAATCCACTGGGTGTCCCGCAGTACGTTATATCGATCCCCCAAACCTGGTTAACGTGCGTGATTGGTACATTCCGCAGTAGATAGGGGTATGTCCGATGTTTTAGGTCACGTTTGCTTAGGTTAGGGCCTGGATAGAAGGTCACGATGCCCATTTCCTCCATATAACGGCGCAATCGTCGTTTGCCAATATTTTTAAAACCCTGCTTTTCTAGTTCATGCCGGATTCTTCGGCAACCGTAAGCACACTCGTCAAAGTGAATCTTATCCATGGCATTCTTAATATCCACTTCTTCCTGACTGGGCTGAGTTACGCTATGACTCTTGTAATAGGCCGTTGAACGAGGTAGCCCCAAAAGTTCACACTGGTGCTTTATCGTGATCTTATGGTTGTCGGCCTCTATTAGCTCTTTCTTTTCCGGATTTCTAAGACTTGCACTTGTTTTTTTTCAACCAGTTCACGTCGACCGTCAGCTGACCAATCTGATTAATAAGATCCTCCGTCTCAGTAGAATGTTCTTTCTTCAACTGCTCGATCTCTGTGTTCTTCTTATCAAACACAGCCGGCATATTCTCAATGAACTCCACTTTCCAACGGCTAATGAGCTGCGGACTGACTCCATAATTGGTGGCTATCTCATTCAGAGTACTTTCTTCTCTGAGAACCTCCAAAACGATCTTAGCTTTTTCTGCTGGGTTGTAGGTTTTTCTTTTCTTACTCATACCTTTATTATCTTATTTTTTCAGTTCCGTGTCCAACTCCCTGGGGACATTATAATTGGCGCTTTGGAGTAATGGAAATATTTGTGGGAAATTAGTGCTAGATGTTGCCTAGGTGCGTCCGAGGGAACATGTCGATACAGTTTGGTTAAAAGGATGGGTTGAAGCAAAGGTTTGACGAAATCCTAGAGACAATAAACAGCAGGGATTCGCTGCTTGAAGAGTTCGATGAAGAAATATTTAGTGCGTTGGTTGAGAAGAAATTCTCACACCAGCGCATTTTGTTTTCGCACTAAAGAGCGGGATGAGCGTGGAGGAAACGGGGTGCTAAAATTTACACTCTTAACTGGACTTAAGTTCCACAAATTTAACTATGCAGTATAAGAATAATGGGAGTTTAAGAAAACAGGTGTGAATGTCTATAATGGGAAGCAAAAAATTATTGAAAAGTAGATAATTTAGTCTCCCTGCACATGTTAAGAAATGTTTAGTTTCCACAACAAACATCATAGTAAATCAAAGTGAGTGAGAGGAAAACACACTTTGGTGTTGTAGTGAAAACACCATGAAAACCAAATAATATTAATAAATGAAAACAGGTAAATTTACTCTGAAGGGAGAATATGGACTAAAATGGATATATATACTTTCAGCTACTTAACGGAATAGCCCTTATAGGACACAAAAAGTAATTTTTCTGTAAAAAAGGTGTCAGGAATGAAATGGTTAATAGTATTACAATTGGAGATGTTGTTATGAAAGATGTTGATTTTGAAAAAGTTTTGGTAGCCAAGAGTATCAATCCATTGCATGATAAAATGACAACAGGGTTAAAAATGTAGTTAAAAATATAGATGCTTTGATTCAGTTACAAGATGAAATTCTAATAGAAAAAAATCTGAAAATATTAGAACTAGAGGCAGAGAACCAAAGGTTTCGAAGCCTCTTAAATAAAGATATGGAGGCTCTCTAAGTGGAAAAGGAGACCTTAAAAGAATACCAGGATGCTTATTTTAACGCTCTTTTAGGAGGGGATGAATGATTTATTACCAGAAATAATAACATCGGGGAGAAAAGATAAAAATGTTATTATTTCCTGTGTTGAAAATGAATGGCATCAAATAGGCGGGAAAATGGTCGCAGATATTTTTGAGAGACATAGTTTTGATACCCATCATCTTGGGGCAAAGACGCCAATCGATGTACTTGTTAGATTAAATGATTATATCAAAGGGGTTCCAATAAATGAGGCTCACTTCAATCTGTGGCTCTGCCACATCGAAATATCCAATAACACCACCGGGGGACAAAAGCTGTAACTTTGTTAATAAAATTGAAGAACAACCATCTTCACTGGACCTGATTTCCTACTCGTGTATGTGGTGAATTTTTTTGCGAATTGCACGTTCATACTTTTACAAAAAAAACATTGACATATCTCTATAAAGTATTATAATAAACCTAATAAATAAAAACAATTCAGAATTCTAATATATTTCAGATGCCGATTCAATATTAACTAGACTTATATTCTCAGTAGTGTAATAGTATTATTGTCGAGTTTGTGAATATAGTGATTAGTGCCATTGGATTAAATAAGGCGGGGAGTAAACCCCCCAAGTGATAAGTGAAAAGAGAAACCTTTAGGAACAAGTTTGTATATAAACTTGTTATTAAAGGTTTCTCTTTTTTCTATTTTAGGTTAATATGATCTTCAAAATACACTTATCTTGTCGCAAGTTTGTTTCCTCATTGTACGAAAGAGGATTTCTTGCAAATTTTCTTTCTGCGTGCATACCTACATGTTTAAGTTGAAGGGAGTGAAATATGAGAAACAGTGATATTAGGTTGCGTTGCGCTATATTCAAAATAAATCGTATTAATTGTGTGAAAGGGGCTATTTAAATGTCGGTTGATTTTATGAAAATTTCAGAATTATTAATTGAAGGTGAGGCAAAAGCACTTGGCTTATTAGTGGCACAAGCGTTGGAGGAAGGTAACAGTCCAGACGTAATACTTCAAAAAGGTTTGATTGCCGGAATGGATGAGGTAGGCAAACGGTTTAAAGCAAGTGAAATGTTTGTACCTGAAGTATTGAGAAGCGCTCGTGCTATGCATGCTGGGATGGATATTCTAAAACCTATACTGGCTGCTACTAACGAAGGAGAAAGCAAAGAAAAAATTGTTATTGGTACAGTTAAAGGAGATTTACATGATATCGGGAAGAATCTAGTAAGCATGCTTCTAGAAGGAGCTGGATTCGAAGTTATCGATGCAGGAATAGACATAAGCCCTGAAGGTTTCTTAGAAATTGTCAAAAAAGAAAAACCGGCAATTGTAGGTATGTCCGCTATGTTATCAACCACTATGCAAGCAATGGGCGATACAATTAATTACTTTAAAGAGCAGGGCATGCGTGATGAAGTTAAGTTTATAGTAGGTGGGGCCCCTGTTAGTAAAGAGTTTGCGAATACCATCGGTGCAGATGGTTATGGCGATGATGCTACTGATACACTCTCTTTAGTTAAGAAAATTTTAGGTAAGGGGTGATAATAATGAAAAATATAGGCCACCAAATGACTTCAATGGAAAGAGTTCTGGCAGTTTGTAATAATGAAATCCCAGATCGTGTTCCTTTCATTTTATGTGATCGCGTATTCGGACTTAAGCAAGCTGGACTTCTGTATGAGCAAGCCTACCAAGATCCCGATTTATATGTTAATTCTCAACTGAATCTATTGAAAAAATATAACTTAGATGCTGTATGGGATATCTGGTGTACTCCAGTAGTTGACGATGCGCTAGGTGCACCTATGCAAATACCCCAGGATGATCCACCCTGGGTTCCGAAAGGCTGTGTCAGCAAACCTGAAGATATCGCTAAACTTAAGACACCAATTGATCCTACAAAAGATGGACACATGCCCTATCTTTTAGAAGTCAATAGAAGATTAAAAAAGGCTGTTGGACCAGATGTTCCTGTTATCTCGTGGATCTCACAACCCTTTAGAACTGCCTGTATGATACGAGGAAGTGCAGAACTTTATTTGGATCTTTTTGATGATCCTGAGTTTATCAAGCAACTGTTGGACATATCGTTAGAAGCATTAACTATCTATGGCAAAGCCCTAATCGACGCCGGTGCAGATATTATCTGTACTTCTAACCCTGTAGCTAACATGGATTGTATTTCGCGTAAACACTTTGAAGAGTTTTCTCATCCCTATACCAAAAAATTGTTTGGGGATTTAAAGGCATACGGAGCTAAGGCAATTATTTACCATACTTGTGGCAAATGGGATGACCGATATGATCTTATTGGCGATGAGAACGTAAGTATTGATCATCACGATAAGGTCGATATTAAGGATTGGAAAGAAAAGAATAGTGAAAAAATGGTCTCCATGGGAAATATTAAGTCAGTCTCTACATTGCTCCAAAGTTCAGAGGAAAAAGTTCGACAGGAAACTCTGGAGTGTATGAAGAAGGGAATGCCCGGAGGACGTTATATTGTCAGTGCAGATTGCGAAGTCCCACGCGATACACCGGCAGCAAATATTAAGGCTATGGCTGAAATCGTACAGAAATACGGAAGATATCCCATTGAATTCTAAAATTCTATGTTTTTTCAATTGTGAGAACGTCAAAGTATTTGTGACCTAAATGGTTTTCAATGCATATTTAAAAAATTTTTCAATGCTACACACAGATAGCTTTCCGTTCTACAAAATAATTGGTTAACCTAAAATATATAATTTATGTACCTGCTTTATATTGGATACTCAAGGTTTCTAACGTTTTAATTAGCACAGAGTTGTCTCAACAATGAGGCATATTCTAGAGAAGATGTAGATGTAACTCCTGAGTATCCAATTTTAACCAGAAACACGAACGAAGCTATACTGACTGAAACTGGAGATATTGCTAGCAATAGAACTGCTGCGAATCAACAGCCTTTAATGGGAGAAGGAGGAAACTATGCTTTATACGTTTTTAATTCTTACTGCTGTTAGCTGGGTTATTGGACACATCTTAATTAACGTAATGTACCCAAAAGTAAAGAAAGGCTGAATTTGAAAGGAGTGATAATTAATGAGTCAGGGCATGATGATTTTTGGGTGGGTAGTACTAGCTTCATTTGTCGGTGTGTTTCTATGGATCGGAAGAAAAGGTAGCGGAACATCGAGTACTATGGCTGGATTTGCTTTAGCTAAGGGAGCTGTAAAGCCATGGATGCTTGGGATCTGTTTTGGGGCTACCTTCGCAAGCGCGAATCTATTTATTGGTGTTCCAGGTTGGGCTTACTCGTACGGTGAGACTGTTTTGTGGTGGACTTGGGGCTGTTTTGGTCTAAGTTGGATTACCATTATTCTCCTTGCAAAGAAATTTTGGAAGTTCGGCCAGGAGGCTGGGGGCAGTATCACATTGGCAGACTGGTTTGCTGTTCGGTATAATAGCAGTGCCCTACGTGTAGGGGTGGCGTTACTTGGTATCCTAGGGATTTTCTACATCGCCGGACAGACAGTAGGCATGGCAATCATTTTCGAAAGTGTTTTAGGACTACCATATTTATGGGGAGCTATTTTAGGAACTGTAATTGTCTTAGTCTATATCGGTATGGGTGGAGCATATGCCGATATAGTTACGGATGCCATCCAGGGAATTATCATGATGTTTTTTGGTATCCTTATATTATTCTCACTCGTTTGGACGATTGGAGGAGGATTTGGTTTTTTAGGCAAGTTGCATGCTGAGTTAAACGCGATTTCACCGCTTTTGACGGGACACCTTAATCCGAAAAACGGCATGTTCGGTGATATGTTTGGCCTTATTGGCATCGAATTCCTCCTTATTGGATTTGTATTGCTGCCTCAGTTAATAAACAAAGTTTTAGCACTTAAAGACGAGGGAGAAATGCGTCAATTCCTTTTTAGTGCTGGATTTTCTCTCCTCATAATGTCTAATACGATGGTATTTGGAGGGTTAGCAGCAAGGGTACTTATTCCTACCCTTAAGGCTGCTGATCAGGCAATTCCCCAATATCTCATGATTGCTTTCCCACCCGTTATTGCCATCTTCGCGGTGGTATCCATACTAGCTGCCGTCTTATCTACAACAGATGGGTTATATGTTTCAATATCAACAATGTTATCGAACGACATTTACCTAAAGCTTTTAGCACCGAAGATACATGGCAATAGTCCAGAAGCTCAAGCCAAAGCAGAACGTGTATCATTAGTTATCGCTAAGTCCCTCGTGCCGGTGATTGGATTTTTTGCCGTTTTAATCGCAATGACCAAGCCACCCTCATTGACGTTACTCACTCAAATTGGTAACTCCGGAATTGTGGCCGGCGTATTTTCGCCCTTAGTTCTGGGCTATTTTTGGCCTCGGGCCAACGGCGCAGGTGCGTTTGCATCTTTTCTGAGTGGAGCTGGGACATACGCTGTGTTGATTACCACCAAATTTGAACCGAACGTATTTAAAGCGCTAGTAGAGGCTTCCATAGTCGGATTTATAGTAATGGTGATAGTCTCATTGGCCACGAAGCCAGCTTCAGAAGAGCATATACGTCGCTTTATTCCGTCCTATCGGACTGCAAACGAAACCAAAAGCTCGAAAAGCACATAAGTGATTGATAGTATGTGGTTGCAGTTTGCCGTTGGACCCATATTGTTGTCAAAATAGCACCCAAAAGTATTGCATAGGCACAAGACAGTATATAGGTTCCGACTGAAAATTATTATGGGAGGGTTTAGGCGTGATAATAGTTGGTGAGTTGATAAATGCTAGCCGAAAGGCAATTGCTACAGCAATTGAAAAACAAGACAAGGAATATATTCAAAAGACCGCAGTCGATGAGTGGACCGCCGGAGCCGATTTTATCGACGTAAATGCAGGAGTTTTTGTTGGCAAAGAACCTGAACATTTGAAATGGTTAGTTAACACTGTTCAAGAGGTGGTGGATGCACCTTGTTGTATCGATAGCCCCGATCCTAAAGCAATAGAGAAAGCCTTGTCTGTTCATAAGGGTATAGCAATGATTAACTCTATATCTTTTGAAAAAGCACGTTACGATGCATTAATGCCAGTCGTCGCTGGAACTGATCTGAAAGTTGTTGCTCTATGTATGAGCGATGATGGAATGCCGGAAACTACGGAAGATAGGTTAGCTAATGCAGATAAACTGATTAATGGATTAGTCAAAAATAACGTGCCGATCGGTAATATCTATGTTGATCCTTTAGTTCAGCCCATTTCTACAGCCAGTAAATTTGGTGTGGAATTCTTAGAGGCAATTGAGCAAATAATGTCACGCTACCCTGGAGTGCACACAATGTGCGGATTATCCAATATATCTTACGGTTTGCCTATAAGGAAGTTTATCAATCAGGCATTTGCAGGGATGGCTATAGCGAAGGGTTTAGATGGGCTGATTATCAATCCTCTCGATCCTCTGATGATGGCTAGTATCGTTACTGCAGAAGCTTTAGCTGGACGAGACGACTATTGCACAAAGTACCTTAAAGCGTTCCGTGGAAAAAAGTTTGAGTTCTTAGGCTAGTTTTTCAGTCGAGTAAACATAGGGTCTCACCTTTTCTACGATTAGATAGCTTGTCATGATTCCACAACGCTAAAGTCTAAGAATAGTGGCATCCCTCTCACCTTATAGATATCCATGGGAATGAAGTAAAACGATTATGGGGGAGGGACTTCCTCTACCCATATCGTTATTTCTTCTGAATATCTCAAATGCTAAGTCATTTTCTGAATTCTGCTTAGCAAATTGGCACTTTAGGAATATATAAAGTTCTTTAGAAGCACGGGAGAACAAACAAACTAAAACAAATCAGATCAAAACAAATTGACCCTTGCATTAAAAGCAATGAATGATTATAATGGGACTAGCGTATCAGTTTCAATAAAGAGAGGTATTATGTATTGGGATCTGAAATCCTTTCAAAAGTTAGTGGTATTTCTTTAGGTCGGGCTGCAATGATGTTAGCAATGACTACAGACCGTGAAGAAGAAGAGTCAATGAAGGACTATTTAAAGTCTAAAGGAATGTCCAATGTTGTAGTAACTGAAGTAACAGGTCTATTTGACGAATATAGACAAAAGGTAATAAAATCTGCCGTATCGGCTGCTCTGAGTACCAAAATAATTCGTAATGATCCCAGACAAATACATGCCGTTGTTCATGCCACAGTCGAAGCGAATCAGGGCGTTTTGATAGCGCACTTAGAAAATCCAAGTATAAAGATGAAATTGGGTATAGCAAGCGCTAATGGGTGGATCGTTGTCGCAATGTTTGGCGTTACAGCCTTAACCATTGCTACTAATCATGAACGAGCTGGTTTAGGTATTATGCATATTTAATAACTGTATTTGTTTTCTGTCAATAGTTATGAAAAGTGATTAGTGATTTTAGAACCATTTATAAGGGCGGGGTGCAAACCCAGAGAGAATAGTGTAAAGAGAAGCCTTTAAATCGAGTTAAATCTCGATTTGATGGCTTCTCTTTATTTACTTAGAGAAAGGAGGAATAATAATCACTATACTATAATTGATCTGGATTTACTAACGAATATAAAGAAAGAGAGAGGATAAAAAGATGATAGTACAAATGAAATCTGAGGAAATGAAAGACCTTTTACAAAGTGAAGAGGTTTTTGCATTAATAGACGTTCGGGAAAAAAACGAGTATGAAAGTGGACAGATATTTGGAGCCACCCAAGTTGCACGCAGTTCATTAGAATTTCGTATGCCTGTTCTGGTTCAAATGAAAAATACAAAAATTATTTTATATAGCAATTATCATGAACGTTCTTTATTAGCCGCAAAAATTCTAGAAAGGTATGGATATTCTAATGTTTTTTATCTTGAAGGAGGTCTCAATTCCTGGAAGATAGAGGAATATCCTGTGGTCGAAGGAACACATGTGGTCGGTAAAGTGTTCGGAGAAATAGTTGGGGACGTTCGAAAGACGATGACGAAAATCTCACCAAAAGAATTAAGATCGTGGATGCAGCAAAATGATAATTATATTGTACTAGAAGTTCGTCCCTCCGAAGAGGTCACAATAACTGGCAGCATTCCTGGTGCCATCAATATTCCAGGGGTCGAATTAGCCATAAAAATTACTGATTACATTGAAGATGGAAGAAAAATTGTCACTACATGTGCTGGACATACAAGAGGATATATTTCATCTGCTACGTTAAATTTAATGGGTATTGAACAAGTGTACGATTTAGAATGTGGTACATTAGGTTGGCAGTTAGCTGGTTTCGATTTGGAAAAAGGAACTCCACAGGGCCCCCAACCATCCATGTCTAGTAAAAAAGCTTCTGATGCATTTGCTGAAAGGCTAGTAAAAAAGCACAATATTTCTTTAATTGACGTAAAAGGCTTACAAGACCTGCTAAATAATGATGGAGATAGACCCACGTATTTATTGGATGTACGTACCGTTGAAGAATATGAGGTGATAGGTCATATTCCTAATTCAACAACTATTCCTGGTGGGCAAGCTATTCAGAATTCAGATGATTTTGTCGCTGTACATGGAGCTAATATTGTTTTTATCTGCGATAATGGCACCCGATCTACAATTACAGCGTATTGGTATAAAGAAACGGGATATCCAAATGTATATGTTCTTGAAGGTGGTTTGAATGCTTGGACAAGGCAGGGTAATAAGCTTGATAGAGGGCGGTCTAAAGTCTCACCGCTAGGTTTTCAAGAGGCCATTAATGTCGTAGAACAAAATGACCCGTTAACTTTAAAAACAATGTTAGATAACCATTCAGAACTTCTTTTAATTGATGTGGGAAGTAGTAGATCATTTAAAAGTGGCCATATATCTGGTGCGCACTGGGTACCACGAGGAAGATTAGAAAAAAGAATTAGCCAATATGCACCTAATAAGGAGAGCTTTTTAGTTATTACTTGTCCCGATGGTATTAATTCAATCCTTGCTGCAGCTACACTTAAAGAACTTGGGTATAAACGAGTATCAGCTCTAAATGGAGGTAAAAATGCGTGTAGAAATATCGGCATTCCTATGGTAGCCGGACTAGAAGGAATTGACCCAGATGATTGGTTTGTTTTTTTGAGTGAATACAACCTAGAAGAAGCAAAAAAATATTTTGCTTGGGAAGATAGTTTAATACATTTACCTGAATACACGAATTATTTTAAGACAAAGGGTATTCTTTAAAAGGGTATTCTTTAAGGGGGGTATCCGCTTAGCTCCACCTCAAACTGAATTTCAATTGCAACCCCAACCCCAAACGTAACCTTTGGTCCAGTTGTTATGCGGCAAGATATTTGTTGCGAAATGGGCTGAATTTGGCCAAGTTATTTGGTTTAACCGAAAGACGGTTGGTTAGAATACCGTGACGGAAGCGCAACCGTACCAAAAAGGCCGAGCAGGTAGCGTCATCGGGAAACATTTCCACGAATCCGAGGTATGTATTTGGGGGTAGTCATGTCCTGCTACTAATTTCATGGTTCCACCATTTTCGAAAGAAATTTACCCTTACATTATAAAGCAGGTGGAGCAAAGCGGATACCCCCCTTTTATTTTATTAAGGTAACTACTCAGCACCGCTATATTTGAGCAACACAAACAGGGGTACAGAGTACCCCTGAAAGGAACACGATTTAATTAGTGAGAGGTGGTGCAAAGATA
>DASRMG010000066.1:0-41593 GCA_035648035.1 Desulfosporosinus sp.
ATTGGGAGTACTCCTTTTCTACCTCTCGTGTTTGGTTTGGTTGCCTAACACTTCTTCGAGGTTTTGGGGAGGTACTCCTTTTTTTGGCCTTAAAAACATCAGTAATACCAACGGGTTCGAATTATGAAACTAACTCACGTAAGCAATTATAACTTAAACTTCATGAAAAACACTGAGCCCTGGGGGCTGGTTTCCGCAGTAATTTTCGAATTATGCCGTGCGGCAATACTAAAACAGATCGCCAAACCTAAACCGGTGCCTTGCTCTTTAGTGGTGAGGAAAGGGGTGCCTAACTTGTCCATTATTTCTCGATTAATGCCCTTCCCTTCATCCTGTATTGCTAAAATCACTTCTTCATTAGCTAATGACGTTGTTATCGTAAGACATCCGCCTTTATCCATGGCTTGAAGCCCATTACGTACTAAGTTAAGGATGACCTGACGGATCTCTTCTTGATCCAACTGCAAATCTGGAATGACATTAAGGTATGATATTACTGATTTTTCTTCACGAATCGCGTCTACCTGAAGAAGCGGTAAAATACGCTCTATAATGGCATTTAGATTACACCGTACAACCTCTGTTGTTTTCGTCCGACTGATGGATAGAAATTCGCTAATGATGGAATTGGCCCGATCAAGTTCACTAATCATGAGAGGAATATACTCGCGACATTTAGCGGAATTTTCATGTCCCTCAAGAAGTTGCAAAAAACCTCTAACCGTTGTCATAGGATTTCTAACCTCGTGAGCGATGCTTGCCGCCATTTCACCGACCACATTCATTTGATCCAGACGTATCATATCATTCTCTAACTTTTTTTGAGCGGTCAAATCATTCACAATTTTCGACACCCCAACAATTTTTCCCGACTGATCTCTGATAGGGGACACGGTGTAATAGACATTAATGAGCGCCCCGTCTTCCCGTTGGCGTATCGTCTCATAATGTGTCATCGACACTCCTTCAGCAATACTGGACAGCATCTGATCAAGCTCATGATGTTTATCTTTGGGAATTAGCTTTATAATGGATTCACCGATCATTTCTGCCTCAGTATAGCCGTAAATGATCTCCGCCCCTCTATTCCAGTCGGTGATAATACCGGCAAGGGTCATAAGCATAATGCCGCCTTCTGTTGACTCTACAATCGAGGCCAGTCGCAGAACCTTCTGTTCGCTCTTCCTACGCTCTTGGATTTCTGACAGAAGGTTCTGGTTGGTTCTCTTTAAGGCCTCTATCATATTTAAATTATCTCTAATAAGTTGATATTTTTCAAAACCTTCCTCAACAGAGCTCTTGAGGTCCTGTAAATTCCACGGTTTTGAGACATATCTGTAAATATGAGCTTCATTAATAGAAGTAATAACGTCACTTAATTCCGAATAGGCCGTCAATAATATTCTTATGGTCTGAGGATATTTTTCCATCACTTGTGTGAAAAACTCAGTGCCTTTCATTTCAGGCATACGCTGATCACATAAGATAACACCTATATTAATTTCTTCCATGATACTGAAGGCTTCTTGTATACTCTCAGTAACGTACAATTCATAGCCTTTATGAAAAATACGTTTCAGTGTATGTAAAACTTCCACTTCATCGTCAATAATCAATAAGTTTCGCTTTATATCCATTATTTTACTCCTTTTGGTAAAGAAATCGTAAATGTTGTCCCTTCACCTACGATTGAACTAACACCGATTTCACCCTTATGCATATCCTTAATGATTTTATACGCTAAATTCAGCCCTAGCCCCACACCTTTGCCTGGTAGCTTTGTTGTGAAGAACGGTAGAAATATTTTACTGATCACTTCATCGGGAATTCCAGGGCCGTTATCTTTAATCTCCACGACAACAAATTTCTCGGTTTCGTATAAATTGATGACAACTTTTCCCTTTTCCCCTGTAGCCTGTACTGCGTTAACGATGATATTTAGAACCACTTGATTCAATTGTGAGGGAAAGCACTCAATTTCAGATGTTTCAGCTAAGTTTAATTTTAAATCAATATTCTCCCTTTTTATTTCTGGGTTAGCGATATTGACGCAGCTCTTAATACACTCTGCAATATTAGAATAACTTTTCTCTGAGGTGTCAATTCTAGCGTAATCTCTCAATTCTAACACAATCTTTTTAATTCTTTCCCCACCCTCCAAGGTTGCTTTCTGAAGGGGAGGAGAATCTTCAAGAATATAATTAATGTCATACTTCTCTTTGAGATTTTCTATATTAATGTTTTCTTTTTCACAATCGTCAAAAAAGGCTTTTAACGATGTGGAGTATTGCTCCATAATTTCTACGTTTGCCATAACATAGGCCATTGGATTATTTATTTCGTGGGCAATCCCAGCGACGAGCTGACCCAAGGCATTCAGTTTTTCAGAAAGAATGAGCATAGCCTGGATCTCTTTTAACTCAGCAATGGTGTTTTTAAGCATCATTTCTTTCTTGATGAGTTGTCTATTCATATTATTGATGACTAAAGTATTCGTAGACATGATCTTGAAAAGGTTTTCTACTTCTAATCCGTCATATTCGCATAAAAAGCAAAGTTCGTCCTCAAGTTTATAAATCTTAGTTTGAAACGATGAGTTCAGGCTTTTCTTTTTCAAGGTGAAAATTCCGTTAAATATCAGACCATCCTTGGCGTCATTAACTAGAACGTCAAGTGTAGGATTGACCATACTATCTTTAATATTCTTCTCACTGTACCCCAAAATTCGTGTATACCCTTCATTAAAGAATAATACATTTCCTGCCAGGTCCATTGAAAAACAAACGACATTTCTAGTATTTAATATATAGGTTTTCAGATCAAGTAATTTGTCAAAAATAAAATCAGACATTATGTTCCATGTGCCGTGATTTGTCTAAGGATTCATCTGAGGCTATGGTGAAATGAGGAATGTTAACACTAAACCAATTATAAAGACTAAAAATTTCATGATAGGCAGTTTCCGAAACATTTTCTTTTAAAAGTATGATCCAAGTATTTATTTGCGCAGCCCAATAATTAGTACTAAAGCCTCTGCTCATATAGGCACGAAAAACCCATAAAACTGTATCTACTAAGGTTTCTGAATCAGGTGTCTCTAATATAGAGGCAACAAAACGCAAATGGTTACTATGATTGTCTTTCATCATTGCTACGTTTTTTTCTCCACCAATAAGCTCCAATATATCGGATCTCTTCAACATTAGCTCATTCATTTTCGCATTTAATAGTTCCATCTTATCTTGATATTCTTTTAGTGAAGCGACACTAACTTTTGTAATTTTATCAGCACTTGCTATGAGCTCATTCTTAGTCATTCTAAGCACACCCTTCAATATAAGTTTCCACAGTTTTAAGATTCGGAAGATAAATAACATCTGTAAATTTTTCTGACAATTCTACACCTAATTTTTTTAGCGCTTGCCCACCGATTATTATGGGTACGTTCGTGACTTTCCTTAAGGCCGAAATTTCTTCGAGGAGAAATGGGACATTTGTAAAGACACTTAACGATAGACCCACCAAATCAGGTTTTATTAAATCACAGAATGAAACCAATTCATCCACCGGTGTGTTGGCCCCAAGATAGTGGGCATCCCAGCTATTTTTTTCGAAAATATCAGCGACCATTTTTCCGCCAACTTGATGTTCCTCTTCTGCAACACAGGAGATAATCACTTGTTTATTTTTTCTCTCCATACTCATAATCTCCGCGAATAATTCGTTCATTAAGCCCTCTACAATAGAAGACGCCATATGCTCAACGGCCACGCTAATTTTATTAAATTCCCACATTACACCGATTTCATATAAACTCTTCTGGAATACTTCTTCGTATAATGCGATAATAGATCGATCAAACTTTTTGAATTCCTGCATTATTTCACTACATTTAGGCCGATCACCTAATAACAGAGCGTTTAAAAAATTAACCTGATATTGCTCTATATTGTCCATCTCAAATCCCCTACCCAACTCAACATTAACTATGTAATTGCGAATATAGCTTTCATTATAATATCATGCTTCTCCAAGATATTCCAGAATACTTCTAGTTATTATTTATTCCTCCATTCCTATTTTACAAGGCGCATCTTGGCTTTATGGGGCCACCTGCACTATTCTCAAACGTAAATCTTTGGATAGTCTTCATAAACAATGGGCATAGTACACAAAATCTTGATTAATTATTTTCAGCTTCCCGACAACTTAACCTTTCTATTTCAATAAATATTATTTATAATTAACATGTCTTAATTCACTTACTTGAGTTGACCCATTCACGTCGATAATATAAACGTTAAACGTTCTATAAAGAGGAGAATTTATGCAACAAACTCCGGTATTGGAACTGATCAACTTAAAAAAATCGATCAAGGGCAAAGAGATTGTCAAAGGGGTGACCCTAACGCTTTATCCCTCCCAAATTTTCGGCTTTCTTGGCCCGAATGGAGCGGGGAAAACTACAACAATTCGTATGATTGTCGGATTAATCACACCCACAGAAGGGTCTGTCACCATCTGCGGCCACTCCGTAGCCCACGATTTCGTCAAGGCTCTCTCCAATATCGGGTGCATTATTGAAAGCCCAGATATGTACAACTACTTAACCGGCATGGAAAATTTGTTACAGTTTGCTGCCATGGACAAAAGGATCACACAGCAACGGATTAAGGACGTCGTGGAAATGGTGGGGCTCCAGCATCGGGTCAATGACAGAGCACACACCTATTCTTTAGGCATGCGTCAACGGCTAGGAATTGCCCAGGCTATCATGTCAAAACCCAAGCTCTTAATCCTGGACGAACCAACGAATGGCCTTGATCCTGCTGGCATGACTGAGTTCCGGCAATTGATTAGAACGCTCGCCTATGAAGAAGGTATGTCGGTCTTTGTATCCAGCCATTTACTCATGGAAATTCAGCAGATGTGTGACGTTGTCTCCATTATTAAGCAAGGCAGCGTCATTACAACTGCCAATGTCCAGGACATTTTACATGATGATAAGATAGAATGGCAGTTAAATCATCCAGAAAAAGCGATAGCGCTCCTCAGTGAACACTGGGCTATTAATGCCGTTCAGTTGAAAAAGAACACCATTAGCGCTGATATTAACCAACACCCACTCGATAAAATTAATGAATGTTTTATAAAAGAAGGTCTAGCGCTCACCTATTGCTCTGCAAAGCAAAGCACTTTAGAAGATTTATTTCTAGAACTGACAGAAGGTGACGAAATTGTTTAGTCTCATTGAAAATGAAGTCATTAAAATGATTTCCAAGAAACGACTCATGTTTGTTTTTGCCATCCTCGTTGTGCTGATCACGATCTTCGCTTATGGTCAAAACCAATCCCTAGCCAAAACCAAAGCCCAACTCTCCCAACGCATGGGCGTCACCGCTACGGATGATTGGCGTAAGCTGGCTGATCAACAGATTATCACGATAAAAAACAGGCTTGACAGCCCTTATATGGATGAGAAGAGTAAATCTTCAAGCCGTGTACGGATGGAGCAATTACAATATAACCTTGACAATAATATTAACCCGCTGGAACAGTCGGCAGCAAAATTTACGACCAAATTTATGGAACAAGCTATTTTCTTGTTCTTACCTCTTTTGATCATAATGTTGTCTTCAGATATGGTGTCCGGGGAGTCCTCTAACGGAACGATCAAACTGCTTCTCGTTCGGAACGTTCCTCGGTGGAAGATTCTTCTGAGCAAATATTTAACGCTGATGGTTTTGGAAGTGATTGTTGTCTTCTTTTCTTTTGTAGCTTCAGCCATTATCTCAGGCTTCTTCTTTGGTTTCGGAGGATGGTTTGCCCCCGTAGCGACAGGTTTCAAAGTTCTGGCGGGGCAATTAGATTCTACGGGCGTCCGTAACGTCCCCCAGTGGCAATATTCTCTGATGGTTTATTCCTTAGCCTATTTTGTTGCCTTCGTCGTAGGCAGTATTTCTTTCATGATCTCAGTCCTTGTAAAAAGCACTGCTGCTTCAATAGGTATCATCATGTCCACCTTAGTAGCGGGTAATTTTATCAGTTTCTTTCTCTCAGATTGGAAAATAACCCGCTACATGTTCATGGTCAACCTACGACTCACAGATTATTTGTCGGGATCCTTCCAGCCGATCGAAGGGATGAATATGGTTTTCTCGATCTATGTGTTGTTAGGATGGGCTATTGCTTCGATCATCATTAGCTTTGTCTATTTCACGAAACAAGATATCCTAGTTTAAGGAGAATGAACGTGTTAAAAAAGAGCATGTGGTACACTATTCTTACAATCGCTTCAGTGGGTTTTATCGTGTTAGCCATTGGTTTCTACCAAGCGATTATGGTCACAACAGCCGTCAATCCTCAGCCCAACCCCACCGCCGAAGTTCCTCAAACGATACCAGATTCAACACAACTACCCTCCAAAAATTCCAACTTGTTTAAAGTACTCATCCTGGGAGACTCGGTTGCTAAAGGAACCGGCGATGAAAAAGGCAAGGGCTTTGCAAGCTATCTACCAGACTATTTTAAAAACAGCACTTCTAAAGATATTGTGGTAGAAAACGCAGGTATAGACGGCTTGGAAAGCACCGGTCTTCTAGAACAACTCCAAAGCCAAAATTTAGACAAACCCCTGGCCGATTCGGATTTCATCTTAGTCTCTATCGGTGGCAATGATGTCAGAAGTATCCTTTCCCTGAACAATCTTGCTAAAGAAGACCAGTTTAAAGTAAGGCAAGACAGCTATCTTGCCAATTTAGAGCAATCCATAAAAGCTATTAGAAAAGCCAGCCCGAATTCCTTCGTTATTTTTATAGGACTCTATAATCCTTATGAAAAAGTTAACGACGTTGAAGATATTAGACTTTTGAATGCTTGGAACTATGATACCCAACAGCTCATTGAACAAGCTGGACAGGGCATTTTCATTCCAACCTCTGACCTACTAAAATTTAATTTGGGTCGCTATATCTCCAAAGATGGCCTACATCCGAATTCTGCAGGCTATCAAGCGATCTCCAATAGAATTAGTAAATCGGTCGAAACGATCATCGCTGGAGCCTCGATATAATCGATGACTAACCCCAATGGATCAATAAAAGAGGAGGGTTTATGTATGTCTTACTTACTAAAGCCATTACAAATTGGCAAGTTAACACTATCTAACCGCTTGATTATGCCCCCTATGGCCACCGCAAAGGCGGAACTCGATGGGAAAGTGACCCAACCACTTCTTGACTACTATGCAGAAAAATCTGCTGGCGGATACCTATCTCTCATAATTATTGAACACAGCTTCATTACAGCGGACGGTAAAGCCCATGCACAGCAGCTTTCCGCAGCGGATAACACCATGATTGAAGGTTTACAAAAGCTAGTGGCTATCATTCACGGCAATGGTTCCAAGACCGTGATGCAACTAAATCACGCCGGCAGTGCCGCCCCGGAAGAAGTGATCGGATCAACTCCAGTGGCACCTTCCGCAGTGAAGAATCCTCGTCAAGGGACGATGCCTCGTGAACTGACCCATGAAGACATTGCAGCAATTATCAAAGCCTTTAAGGACGGGGCACGCCGCACTAAAGAAGCCGGTTTTGACGGAGTGGAAATCCATTCGGCTCACGGCTACCTTCTCAATCAATTCTTCTCACCGCTGACCAACCAGCGCACCGATGAATACGGTGGAAATGTTCACAACCGTATCCGCCTTCACCTTCAAGTCATTGAAGCAGTACGCACCGCCGTGGGCGAAGATTTCCCTATCCTTTTACGCTTAGGTGCTTCAGATTATACAGAAGGCGGAACGACGCTTGAAGACAGTCAAATTGCAGCCCAAGCCTTTGAGAAAGCAGGAGTCAGTATTCTAGACATATCGGGTGGTTTCTGCGGCTACAACGTGCCAAACCTTACCGGACAAGGTTACTTTGCACCGCTCAGCGAAGCGATCAAAAAGGTTGTCTCCATTCCCGTCATCCTAACCGGCGGAATTACCGAAGCACTGGCTGCCGATCGGCTACTCGAAGAAGGCAAGGCTGACCTTATCGGCGTAGGAAGAGCGCTACTTAAGGATTCCCAGTGGGCAGAGAAGGCGCTCAAGGGCCTTCGTTAAGTTAGGTCTTAAGAGAGCTAACTCAGATTGACCTAATAGATAAGAATGGGGCCGGTTCCAAATGCACGTTTGGAATCAGCCCCATTCTTATCTATTTTAACCTTCGTGTCAAAAGAATTCTCCCACATCGTTAGGTGGTGTGAAGTTCACTATACACGGTAGATCTCACAACACTCAGCCATCTTTATTCCAGAAACTATCGATGGTTTTACTGAGGAGATCGCTATTCGCCACATAGCGAACCTTTCTCCATTCTTCAGGAAACAACTTTTTATAAGACGTTTGAGAGAAACGTTCGTCAATGAGTAGCACCACGCCCCGGTCTTCTTCGGTTCGAATGACTCGTCCAACAGCCTGCAATACCTTATTGAAGCCTGGGTACAGATAAGCGAATTCATAGCCTTGTCCACTGGTTGTTTCATAGTAGGAGCGAATAATATCCCGTTCCATACCCATCTGGGGCAACCCGACTCCGACAATAATCGCTCCAGAGAGCCGATTACCAATAAGGTCAATCCCTTCGCCGAAAATCCCTCCCATCAGAGCAAATCCGACCAGCGTCTGATCAGGATTAATAGCGAACGTTGCTAAGAATTCTTCCCGTTCCTCCTCCGCCATGCCTGAAGTTTGACAGATCACTCTAACTTGTTGGTATTGATCCCTGAACCTAAGATAGACCTCCTTCAGGTAATCATACGAGGGGAAATATACGAGATAGTTTCCCTCTTTTTGTTCAACGACCGAGGCGATGGCTTCGGCCACAAGCTCGTAGGTAGCGGCACGCTGCTTATACTTGGTGGAGATGCGATCGTTGATCATCAGGCAAAGATTCTCCGTGGGAAACGGAGACATCAATTTAAGTTTATAGGACGTTTCCTCGCCCCCCAAAACATTCATAAAGTAGTCCATGGGGCTTAAGGTCGCTGAAAACAGCACTGCAGCTCGCCCTCGTCCCAAGGCTTCCTTCAAGCGCTTAGAAGGATCAAGGCAGAACAACTTCACCCGGAAATCATCCTGAACCTGTTGCATATAGGTCACGTAGCGCTCATCATAACTGTCCGCAGTTCTGATAAAACTTAACGCTTGGAAATACTGTTCCACCAGTTGTTCTCGCCAGACAAGCCGTTGTTCGTTCGTTTTAAGAAACTGTTCAGCCGCCTTAACAAAGTGACGCAACGCTTGGATGACCTTGGCGGGAGCCTCCTTTTCCACACACGCTCCGCTACCGCTTGCTTCTATGCAACGCTTCTTCTCTTTAACCAATGCAGAGTTGACTTTAGTCAGATATTTGGCCAGCCTGGGATCGTCTTCTTTTGTGAGTCGCTTGAGCTTTAGCCAAGATTCCTTGCCAAGCTCCGCGGAAAACATGTCCCGTGCCCGGTCTACCAAGTTGTGGGCTTCATCCACCAAGAAAGTGTACTCTCCCCCATCCTGGAAAAAACGCCTTAAATAGACCCGTGGATCAAACACATAATTATAATCGCAAATAACCACATCGGCCCAATTCGCCATCTCCAAGGAAAATTCGAAGGGGCAAATGGAATGCTTTTTCGCATATTCCTCGATCACCTGACGCGTCCAGGCTTCCTCCTCAAACATGTCCTCCGTTGCCGCACGCACTCGGTCGTAATACCCTCTTACATAAAGGCATTCTTCCGGCAGGCAAGCCGCCTCAGGAAGAAAACACAGTTTACGTTTAGCGGTTAAGGTCAACGGTTTAACCTTTAAGCCCTCCTTTTGTAACTTGCATACAGCCTTCTCGGCAACCGTCCGGGTCATAGTTTTCGCCGTAAGATAAAAGATCTGCACACTAAGTCCTTCAGCCATAGCCTTAAAGGCGGGAAACAAGGTACCCATGGTCTTCCCAATCCCCGTGGGGGCTTGCGTAAATAGTTTCTGGCTTTCTTTGATCGTCTTGTAAACTGCTATAGCCAGTTCTCTTTGCCCCGGTCTGTACGTTCTAAAAGGGAATTGCAGCGTGCGAATGCTGGTGTCTCTCCTGACCGTCCACTCTAGTAGTTGACTCGCCCACTTTAGATAACGCTCCACCAAGCTCATGAAGAACACCGAGAGCTCGGCCAAGGTAAAATTCTTAGAGAATCTCTTGGTCTGCGCAGTATCCAGTTGGAAATAGGTCAGCTGAGTTTCCATGGTTTCTAAGCCCTCTTGCACAGCGTACATAAAGGCATAACACTGAGCTTGAGCCCAGTGTAAATCGTTAAACGATTCATCAATCAGACTTAAATCCAGTGATGTGGTTTTAATTTCATCGATGCATTTGCCTGATTCCTTCTGAATCACACCATCTGCACGACCCTTGACTTCCAGTCCAACATCGCCTTGCAGATAGATATATCTCAGCGTTACTTCCGCCACATACTCCGGGCCGCTTGTTTTCTGGATTGTTTGATGGGCTCTAATCGCCTCTTGAGCTCGCGAAGCCCCAATCGAACCCGGTTGCAAATCTCCATGCCTGAGCACAAATTCGACCAAATTACGGACCGATACCTTAATAGTTTTCACTTTCAGCTCCTTCCCAAAACAGAGTGACTCTTTCATTATAACCAATGTTAGCCGTTTGAGATAGAACCAAGGGAATATAGTTATAAAACTCATGTTTAAAGCCCTCGGCGTTGCCGAGGGCTTTAAGCGTGTTCACGCCATGACTGCACTCATCAAAACTCTGAGCGCCAAGTTCATCAAAGTTAGCTATTCAAGATTCTCTTAGCAAACTCATCTTGGAAATCTGTAATATAGGGTACACCCGTTTCAAGTTCCGTCTCGCGATTAGCGGAGGAAATATCCGTTCGAGCGATTTGATCGAGTGAAAATTTACGAGCACCCGCCATAAACTGTTGAAGTCCACCCGCAAGTTTATCTGCTAAAGTCCAGACAGCAATCGCACCGTAGGGGATCTTCTTCATAGCTTCCGCACCAACCTTGTTTTGTAGGTCATAGTAGCCTGCGAAGATTTCTTCGACTCTTGAGCCGTGTTCTAATACGTTTTTAGGTAAGGTATCCCAGTTTCCACTCAACTGATCTTTACGTTCGGGGTTAAGGGCCCCCTCAATGTTCGCACCCACAAACGCAGGGATCATTAGGCCTCTACCCATACATACTAATTTAGTGAAGGGGGCGCCTAAAGCTAAAGCTTTAAAGACATGGTCCTCTCTGGCTAATCCACCAGCAAAGGCCATATCAACCACTTTATGTCCTTTAGCCGCTAAAATACTGGCATATTCATGAGCTTTCGCATGGAGAAGAAGGGAGGGAACTCCCCAAGTTTCCATCATATTCCAGGGGCTCATACCAGTACCACCGCCCGAACCGTCAATGGTTAATAAATCGAGTTGAGCTTCCGTCGCTAATTTAATGGAGGCGGCTAAAGCTTCCATCCCGTATGCACCAGTTTTCAAGGAGATTCTTTTATAACCTAAGCCTCTGAGATAGTCCACCGATTTCATGAAATCTGCTTTCACTTCGTCGTAATTGGAGAGATCCGTATAACCTAGACGACTGTGTCGCGCAAATGATTTGAGGGAGCCGTTCTTAAAGGCCTCCTGCACGGATGGTTTACTCGGATCAGGGTCCACCACATACCCTCTATTTTTCAGGAATAAAGCGTATTCTAAGCTAGCAACTTGGATTTCTCCCCCTATATCTTTGGCGCCTTGTCCCCACTTCAACTCGAGGATTACATCATTGCCGTACTTCTCAATAATGTATTCGGCCACTCCATTACGAGTATCTTCAACATTCATTTGAACGATAATTGCACCATAGCCATCGTAATAATTGAGATAGGTTTGAATTCGGCGGTCCAATTCTGGCGCTTTAACAATTTTTCCTTTCTCCAGAACAGCTTGTTTATCCACTCCGACCACGTTTTCGCCAACAACAATAGGGAATCCGACTAAGGCTGCACCGATAGCAAACGAATCCCAGTATTTTGCAGCGATAAACGTAGAACCCAAGGCTCCCGTCATAATGGGCACTCGTACCTTAGTTTTAACCTGAGCACCAAATTCAGTTTCAGTACTAACATTGGGGAAGATGCAATCATCGGCACTCTTGGTCAACGCGCCTGTCAATCCATTGGCTCCGTAATTAAAGCCTTGCACACGAAGAGAATTATAGTTAACTCCCACATGAGTTGTATTGGCACTTCCAGCAGTAACTATACCAAAATCTCGAGGATAAAGCATTTTCCTGCCCTTAAGGCTAGACATCCAGTTCTCGCACTTTCCTTGGCAATCTGCCCGACACAAAGTACAAAGTCCTGATTCACTTGGGTTCCCGCGGTTTACTGTTCCCAAAGCATCATTAGATTTAGGCCATTGAACCATCCTTAGATTCCCCCTTTTATTATTTGAAAAAAAGTCTACGTACAAATACTACTACGTTTAGAAGGCTAATAACAATATATTTATTAAGTATTCATAATACATAGTAAATCGTCACTTTCAGCCACTTTTCCTATCGCAATTATTTTTTACGAAGTGCGTTTTTCATTTCCTCAATAAACCCTAACACTGTCACCTCATTCGTTGCCCAGGAGGTGACGAGACGAATTGCAGAGTTTTCAGTATCAACCTCTGACCAGATATAGAAGGAATAGTTCTTCTCAAGCTCACTGATCAATTGCTTAGGCAGTATGGGAAACAGTTGGTTTGAGGGGGAGTCTACCAGGAAGCTGAATCCTGCTTTACTGATGGCATTTCTAAGCATATCTGCCATCTTATTGGCATGCATTGCCAGATCGAAGTACAGGTTGTCCCTGAAAAGCTCAACAAACTGGATACCTAAGAGTCTTCCTTTGGCGAGGAGGGCACCTTTTTGCTTCATATGAAATCTAAAATCTTGCTTGAGTTCCTCGCGGCAGATCACCAGGGCTTCACCCAGAAGTGCTCCATTCTTGGTTCCTCCAATGTAGAAAGCATCCACCAGTGTTGCTAAATCGGATAATTGCAGATTAGTGTCAGCGCACAAAGCTGAACCCAATCTAGCACCATCCATGTACAGAAAGAGATCATTTTCCCGACAGAACATGCTTAACTGTTCCAGTTCGTCCTTATGATAGATTGTGCCTATTTCTGTGGGGTTGGAGATATACACTAACTTAGGCTTCACCATGTGCTCGTCAGGATGTGCCTCGAGTGCCGCCTTGATGTGCGACTCGTTTAGCTTACCCTGGCTAACTTCTAAGGATATTATTTTATGCCCGGTGGCCTCTACTGCGCCCGTCTCATGCACCAGTATATGACCGGTGTTCGCTGCAATGACGGCCTCATGAGGTCTTAGAAAAGCTGAAATAGCAATAAGATTTGTCTGTGTACCACCTGAGAGCAGGTGAATATCGATATCGTTTCTTCCGATTGTTTGCTTTAACAGTTCCACCGCTTTACGTGTGTAGCCATCCTCCCCGTAACCATCCGCCTGCTCAAAATTTGATTCAAGCAAGGCGTTCAATAGTCTGGGATGGGCTCCTTCACTGTAGTCACTTAAAACTAATCATTTGTAGAACTTCCTCTCCCACATCATCTTATATTTATTAAGCTGTAGCCCCTTGGTGTTTCAGCTTATGCGACCAAATACACATCGCATAAACCACAATACTTCGCGGTATGCTATACATTATCTTGAAGTCCGTTATCCATTGATATGATTTGCAATGATCAATGGAATCTAGGGTAATAGAATAGGAGGAAAAATAATGGGAATAAGTGATGAAACTAAGAAATTAACGTTGGTCGCGCTCGTATTAATGATTTTCACCTCAGTCTTTGGATTTAATAATATTCCACGCTCTTTTTACTTAATGGGATATGGGGCTATTCCATGGTTTTTGCTATCAGCGTTGACGTTCTTTATTCCATTTGCATTTATGTTGTCTGAATTTGGATCAGCCTTTAAAAAAGAAAAGGGTGGAATCTATTCATGGATGTCGAAATCCGTGGGACCTAAGTATGCTTTCGTGGGAACCTTCATGTGGTATGCTTCCTATATCGTATGGATGGTTAACATTTCGAATGCGATTTGGATCGTCTTTTCGAATGCGATCTTCGGTAAGGATACCACCACAACTTGGACACTCTTTGGCTTAAACTCAACTCAGACCATAGGAGCTTTAGGGGTTGTTTGGATACTATTTGTCACGTTTACTGCCACAAAAGGTTTGGATAAAATTAAAAAGGTAACTTCTGTCGGTGGTATTGCTGTTGCCTTATTAAATATTGTCTTATTGGTCGGGGCAATCGCAGTGTTAATCGGAACTGGGGGGCATTTAGCACAGCCAATCGCTGATGCTTCAGCCTTCGTCAACTCCCCAAATCCTAGTTATGGAACACCACTAGCTGTCTTTTCATTCTTAGTCTTTGCGTTATTTGCTTATGGTGGCATTGAGATCGTAGGTGGATTAGTTGATGAAACTCAAAATCCAGAAAAGACTTTTCCTAAAGGAATCATATTTGCTTCCGTTATTATCGCGGTTGGTTACTCACTCGGCATATTCTTGATGGGTATCTTTACGAACTGGAATGAGTCCCTTTCTTCCAAAACCGTCCATATGGGGAATGTCGGTTATGTTGTCATGAATAACCTAGGCTATCAACTAGGCACTGCCTTTGGTACTAGTCAATCAACTGCCTTATCTATGGGTGCTTGGATGGCTAGATTCGTGGGCATTTCAATGGTTTTGGCCTTAACTGGAGCTTTTTTCGCCTTAGCGTATTCTCCCTTGAAACAAATCATTGAGGGGACACCCAAGGAATTATGGCCAGGTAATATGGCTGTAGTTGAAGATGGAATGCCTCGGAATGCTATGTGGATTCAATGTTTAGCCGTGATCGTTATGATTTTGCTCGTATCTTTCGGTGGAGATGCAGCTGCAAAATTCTTTAATAAACTTGTTTTAATGACCAACGTAGCGATGACACTACCTTACATGTTTATATCTGGTGCCTTTTACGCCTTCAAAAAGAATCGTGATATTAAGAAACCCTTTGAAATTTTCAAAAGTAATGGTAGTGCCTTACTCTGGACTGTAGTGGTAACGTTCACAGTAGGGTTCGCAAACTTCTTTACAATTATCCAACCCGCGATGGAAGGTGATTTATCCTCTACCATTTGGAGTATTGCTGGACCGTTGTTCTTCGCAATGGTCGCCTTATTAATGTATTGGAATTACGAGAGGAAATTGAAATCCTAAGTAATCTAATAAACATGTTTTTAATTAAACATGAAAATAAGAAAGGGTCTGTGTCCTAAGTCTGGCACAGACCCTTTCTCTCGCCCACAAATAGAGCCAAATTCAACCCATTTAACTACATTGCTTTAAACATTTTATGGTTTGCCCCACATAATGGACATCTCCAAGTCTCCGGCAGCTCCTCAAAAGGAACACCCTTCGGTATCTTACTTTTCTTACAGCCTTTTTCCGAATTATAGATATATCCACAATTCGGCATTTGACATTGCCATATTTCATTGTCTTCACTCATATTCAGGCCACCTCCTATTATGTCATATCACATCTTATCATAATCCTGCTCATTATTCTTGGCATGCTTCCCATTGTTCTAAACACGCTTCCAGCCTTTTAGCCAAAACTTCCTTCTCTTGAAACAGCTCATTTAAGCGATTGGCGTCCAAACCAAAGTGAACCATGTCCACCTCAATCAGTTTGATATCACGTTCATAACGGTCAATCTCCGCTTCAAGGACCTCTAGTTTTCTCGCGCTACTCTTGGGGTTGGGTGGGTGGAGAACCTCTTTCTTATTTTCCTTGACACCCACGTTAGGTGCTGCCTCGCTCATTTTCTCCAGCTGTTTTTTGTGTTCTTCTAGATAATAACTGTAATCTCCCGAATACACCTTGACACCCTTATTTTCTATCGCCATCATCTTATCCGCGACTTTATTAATAAAATAACGATCATGAGAAACAAAGAGTAGCGTTCCATCAAACTGAATTAAGGTTTCCTCAAGGACTTCCCTCGAATCAATGTCCAAATGATTAGTGGGCTCATCCAAGATCATAAAATTTACTTTATCAAACGTCAACGAGCAAAGCTTCAACCTGCTTTTTTCTCCACCCGACAAAGACTTGATTTTCTTATGAACATCTTCCTTCATAAATAAAGCTTTTGCTAATTGAGATCTTGCATCGCCTAAGGTCAAATCATGCAACTGCGTGAAATACTCTAAAACTGTCAACCCTTCGTCTTCATAGACGACGTTCTGAGGAAGATAACCGATTTTCACTCGAGAACCTATTTTAATTGACCCACAGCACGGCTCTAACTCCCCAAGAATCATTTTCAACAACGTCGTTTTACCACTACCATTACGACCTACTATACATACACTGTCCTGATAAAAAACATCCAGTTGAACGTCTTGTAGCAGCTTATTATCACCGAAATACTTAGTAAGGCCCTCAGTTTGCAGGACTATTTTCCCTGTTCGGCTGTTGGCTTGAGCCTCTAGTCGAACCTTTCTTTTTTCAAAAACAGGTCGCTCCAGCATATCTATTTTTTCTAAACGTTTCTCTAATTCTTTAGCGCGCCTAAACATTTTATCGCTGTCTCTCATGACACCCCAAATGCGATAACGTTCAATTTGCCGCTCCATATTATCGATCTTCTTTTGTTGATTTTGATAAATTTTATATTCTACTAAAAAACGACGTTCCTTTTCTACGACATAATAACTATAATTGCCCAGATAGGGGACAGCACGGTTGAATTCTAACTCCACAATTTTATGAACAACACTGTCTAAGAAATACCGATCGTGGGATATAACAAGAACAGATCCCTTATACTCCTTCAGAAAATTCTCTAACCATTCAATTGCTTCTAAATCCAAATGATTAGAGGGTTCATCCAGTAATAAAACATCCGGTTTCTCCAAGAGTAATTTTGCTAAAATAACCCTGGTTTTTTCGCCACCACTCAGTTGATCAAAAAGCATTCCTTTGAGAGCGTCTGTAATTTGAAGACCCTCTGTTATTTTACTGATGTTCATTTCTATGTCATAGCCGCCAAGCGTTTCAAATCGTTCAGTCAAACGCCCATAGCTCTGAAGCGCTTTTTCTAAAGCGTCTCCTTGAAGATGGTTGAGGCTTTCTTCTAGGAGCATCATCTCCTGCTTAAGCTTAAAGACCACCTCAAAAGCCAGTTCAATCACCTCCATGGAGGTTGCACCCGCTTCATACGCAGGCATCTGATTGAGATAGCCAACTCTTGCGTCTTTACGGATGGCTATACTACCGTCCTGGTAATCCTCTTCCCCCATGATCATTTTCATGAGCGTTGTTTTACCACAACCATTTTGTCCAATCAAGCCGACTCTTTCTCCGGTTTTTAAGTCAAAGGATATGCTTTCAAATAACTTATTGGCACCATAATATTTCGTGACATTATTGAAACTGCACTCAATCATTTGTATTCTCCACTCCCGCCATTAAGTAACGTGTTCAAGACCGACCCATGGACCGGGATTATCACTCCATTCGGGATACCAACTGCCCCTGAGCATTGTAAAGCACGGCTGGATCACCCTCATTATTCCACATATTTTCCATAGTCCAAACCAACACCTTGGGGCCAGCTTTGCCATTTTTCCCGCTGAGAATTTTAAGTGTTTCACCTTCAGGTAGCGTTGTACCCGCTGGAAAATTGAAGGTTTGATTGCCTTTTTCGCTGACTAACTTCCAACCCGTGAGGTCGACCCCTTCAGCACCACTATTGATAAGCGTAACAACTTCACCGCTTAGATCAATCGTAGCTATCTTAAGTGACCCTGTTACGGGATGAGTCATTTGTGGCAGGTCCGATGCTACTGAACTGCCTGTTTTCTCTATCGTTACGGTCTCTCCGTCCGTAGTCGCCACAACGGTCCTATCTTGATCAGTGCGAAAGACTTGCACCCCTGCATTAGTAAGCTTATCTAGTGTCTCCTGTGTAGGATGCCCATAATCGTTCTTAACTCCCACAGAGATGACGGCGTACTTTGGTGAGACTGCTTTTAGGAACTCAGTGGTTGTAGAACTTGAGCTGCCATGATGCCCAACCTTCAAGACTGTAGCCTGTAAATTCTGTCCACTCTTCAACATTTCTTCTTCTGATACATCCTCAGCATCCCCTGTTAAGAGGAAGGAAACTTTACCAGAGGTGATCTTTAAGACAGCGCTGTAGTTGTTGAGGTCATCATATTGGTCACTACCAGGTGCCAGAAACAGTCCTGATATCCCTGGGACATCCAGCTTGGACCCAGCCTTAACCCTAATCTTCTGAGCTCCGCTATCATTAACTGCAGTCATAAAATCGTCAAAAGTTCTAGTCGTTGAAGTACCATTTGGCATGTAAACCTGTTTTGGCGGAAAACTATGCATAACGGTATCGAGTCCTCCGATATGGTCTTCATGGGGGTGAGTAGCCACGACCGCAGAAAGCTCTTTGACACCTTGGGATTTCAGATAGCTGACTACCCCAAGTCCGTCGTCATTATTTCCACCATCGATGAGAATTGTTTGACCGTTCGGAGCCATCACTAAAATACTATCCGCCTGACCCACATCAATAAAGTGGACTTGTAATAATCCACTCTTATTCGTTTGATTCGGTGCTATGTTGGTAGTCAAAGTTTCTCCCGAAGTACCACAACCAGACAGGAGTAAGGTTAACAAGAGCAACATCGTTAGTAAACTCGACCATGTACGGAAATAAGTTCCATAAACTCTCTTGTTACTCATCAAAGAAGTGACCTAACCTATGCTTAGAATCTTCTGTACGGGTCTTGGTCCTGGCAACATCTATACCCACCTGAAGGCTTATAACATCGCCTTCCTTAATACCAGACGGTAAAACGGACCGTGGCAAATTAAACGTGTGACGAGTTTCCGTTTCAATGATTGCCCAGTCTCCTTCAAATCGATCAATAATAAACACGTATTACCTCCTACAACCATAACCATAACTTTACCTTGTTTAAAATAATAATCTTCCACTTATTTATTGTAATAAAAAACTATATCCAGTGCCTTCTCTGCGACTAGATATAGTACACTCAAAGTTCTATTGTTCACAGCAAATATTATTAATCCTTCTTTGCACAATGCTCTAACACCAAACGTTCAATATTATTAGCCTCTTGTATTAATATTAAGTGGTCGTCCATTTTTCTTATCTTGTCTTGTCTTGTCTTGTCTTGTCTTCAGTCTTCAATTGAATAAAACCCTTGACAGCAGTAAGCGTATCCAAAAGATCACTACATATAACTATCATATTATCATTAATGTCCATGTCAATACACCTCTTGACGTAAATATATTAAAGTAAATCTCTAAAAATCAACAAGTGTTCTTATTCTGCGAATTATTGTTATTTATTTCATATTGCAACAAAGTCCAACAAATTGTTATACTGTAATATAGCCCTAACATTATATATAAAACCGCCTAGGACAAATAGCGGATCAATGCATAGGATACATTCACATGATCTATTATAGAAAGGACGAATAGCATGTCACGCATCCTAATTTTCGATGATAATATCTACTTTGCCAGCTTAGTCGCAAGTCAGCTTACCCGCCTTGGCTATGTCGTTCATGTCTTGGTGCCCGGTGAGGACTTACTGGACCTCTTAAGCGCGGAGCCCTATGATTTGCTTATTATGGAACTTCTACTACAAGGGGAAGATGGACTTAGTCTCTTGCGGGCTATTAGCTGTTCCCCTTTTTCATCCTTACAGGTTTTAATCGTGTCCCATCGAACTGGGTTTGTTGATCAGCAACGAGTGGCAGAATACTCTGCTGATTTTCTAAGTAAGCCCGTGGATTTATACGAACTATTAGAAAAGGTCGCCCAAATCTTGAACAGGGCATCAATGCAGGGTATAAGCTTATGACGCTTTACTCTTTAAGGTTTATTGTCTTTGGAATTTTAATTCTAACTGGCTTGATCTTTGTCTTTATTCTTAGATTAAGATATATGACCAAGAAGGAAAAACAACTTCGCCGCAGAGCGTATTGCAAAATGGAAGCCCTCTTACTCTCACTTTTTGACGATCAGATTCCCGCCTACCAATGGGCGGTGCGCATACCCTCTCATGAGCTTGTCTATCTGGAGGAGTTTCTACTCCCCTATCTAGAATCCTTGAAGGGCGAGTCCTTTAATAAGCTCGTTGCTGTTGCTCACCACTCGGGCCTGATAAAGCGTCTTTTACAGGAAGGACGTTCTCCGATAGCCTGGCGACAAGCCAAGGCTGTCTACTTTCTAGGATTAATTCGTGAGCCACAAGTCCTTCAGTTGCTCGAACCTGGGCTCGCTTCGGGCAATATGTTTTGGTTTTATCCCTCAGTCATCGCTTTAGCGCGTAATAGTCTACGTAACTTACCTCAAGTTTTAGACACTTTGAGAAGTCGATCAGACTGGACTGAGAATTTAGGCGTCAGCATTTTTGCAGAGATGGGTGAAGACGTTTGTCCTGCGCTCCTAGCTGCTTTGGCGCAAGGAGAAACCTCGTCAAAAATTGAACGCTTGGCCTTAGCTGTTATGGCGCACTTTGGGTACCAGGGATCAGCCTGCCTCTTAAAAGAAACCATTCTGTATTCGAAGGATCGTGAACTTCGAATTCGAGCGCTTAGGGCTTGGAGCCAATTGAAACTTGGCTATTTTGACGGACTAGCCCTTACTCTGCAGCATCCAGACTGGGAAATAAGAGTCGCTGCCGTCACGGCGCTGGGTTCGAGTGGAACTGAAGACCAAGCAGCGCTGACCCACCCTTTGCTTAGGGACAGCGACTGGTGGGTGCGCCTGAGAGCAGCTGAGACTATGCTGAAGCTCTGTACACGTGAGGAACTCTATAGCATCCTCGAAGATCCACTTGAAGACCACTATGCGCAAGATATGTTGCGTTACGTTCTCACACGTGAAGGGGGAGCAACTTGTGCTATTCCAGCTTTTAAACCTCTTTAATTGGGTTGTCTTAATCTATTTCTTTGTATTAAATGGCATATATCTTCTCTTAACTTTTCTGGCCTACAGGGATATCCGCCAATACACCCACCATCTTCGCAGTGTCAATTTAAAGCGGATTTTCGAATTAGGCTTTTATAAACCGTTAACCGTCATCGCTCCCGCCTATAACGAGGCCGCCACGATTGTCTCCAGTGTCCAATCACTCCTGAATTTACAGTATCCTAAATTTGAGATTCTTGTCATCAACGATGGCTCGACAGATCAGACGTTAGAGATCCTGAAACAAGAGTTTCGACTCGTGCCATCTCATCGTGTTTATCGACAAAAGCTCAATACCCAACCAGTCCAGGCCGTGTACGGATCCCTGTTATATCCCCAGCTTCATGTTCTCGATAAGCAAAACGGCGGTAAAGCTGATGCCTTAAATGCAGGCGTGAACTTTTCACAATATCCGTTACTTTGCTCTATCGATGCAGACTCCTTGATTGAAACAGAGGGGTTATTAAGGGTGACCCGCCCGTTCTTGGAAGATCAATCAGTCATCGCCGCAGGTGGAACAGTTCGCATAGCCAACGGATGCAAGGTGAAGAATGGACGCGTCACAGAAGTTGCTCTATCTAAAAACTCTTGGGTGCGCTTTCAAGTGGTTGAATATTTGCGCGCCTTTTTATTCGGTCGGATGGGTTGGAACAGTGTTAACTCCGTATTGGTCATCAGTGGCGCCTTTGGAGTTTTTCTTAAATCAGCCGTCTTAACGGTCGGAGGTTATCGCAAGGACTGTATCGGTGAAGACATGGAATTAGTGGTCCGTATGCACCGTCATTATCGTTTGAACAAGCTCCCCTACCGAGTCGTTTTCGTTCCCGATCCAGTATGCTGGACTGAGGCTCCCGAAGACAGTAAATTGTTAAGTAGACAACGCAAGCGATGGCAAAAAGGACTTTATGACAGTCTTAAAACCAATAAATCCTTGTTCTTTAATCCTCGCGCCGGGATCGTGGGTCTACTGGCGTATCCCTTCTTCTTCTTCTTTGAATTATTGGGGCCAGTTATCGAAATTACGGGATATTGTGTTTTTACCTATTCCTTATTGATGGGCATAGTTAATTGGCCTTTTGCAATATTATTTCTAACCGTTGCCGTACTTCTAGGCGTGATACTCTCCGCCTCTTCCCTACTGCTGGAGGAGCTTTCCTTTAAACGCTATCCAAAAACAAGAGATATTTTAATCTTATTTCTATATGGAATACTAGAAAATTTCGGATATCGCCAATTATTAGCCTGGTGGCGTTTCCTCGCCTTAGTAGAATACGTTCGAGGGGAAAAAAACTGGGGAACGATGAGTCGCAAGGGCTTCTCAGAGAAATTCTAATAACTTAGAAAGAGAGTGTGCACCTTGAAGAAAACCCTAACGATACTGACAATTTCGCTCTTGCTGTCCACAACCCTACTAGGTTGCAATCCGAAACAGTCGAGCATCTCCAAGGCTACGACCACGCTCAATACCCCCTATACGGAAAATGGTCTTTCTTACATTGCCAAGGTGGATTCCAAAGCCTTCTATTTCTACAAAGATGGACAGTGGCAAAAAGAATTTCTCAAAGGGGTTAACATGGGTGTTGGCGTTCCTGGCAAATTCCCTGGAGAAATGGCCGTTACGAAAGATGAGTATCTAAGATGGTTCAAGTATATTGGAGAACTGAATGCCAACACCCTGCGTGTCTATACCATTCTAAGTCCTGTGTTTTATGACGCCTTTTACGAATATAACCAAACCTCTAAAAACAAGCTCTTTTTGATCCAAGGCTTATGGATGAATGAAGAGGATATGCTAACGTATCAAAACGCTTATGCTCCCCAGATCCTCGATACGATGAAGGAAGATACGAAGAAGATCATTGGAGTCCTTCATGGAAATCAAACCATCGCACCACAACCTGGCCATGCCAGTGGAACCTATACCAAAGATATTTCCTCCTATGTCCTTGGCTTCATCCTAGGAATAGAAGCCAATGCCGAATTTGTTCACCAAACGAATGAGAAAAACCCCACTAAAACAGCCTTTAATGGACAATATCTTCAGACCCAAACGGCCTCCCCCTATGAAGTATTCCAAGCAGAAGTTGGGGATTATGCCATCAGCTATGAAACCACCACCTACCAAATGCAACGCCCAGTCGCTTTCACGAATTGGGTCACAACAGATATGTTAGTCCATACCAATGAACCTGCCAAAGTAGAAGAAGATTCAGCCATCGTTGACCCCGGTCATATCAAAGCGACTAAAGACTTCAAACCTGGCTTGTTCGCTTCCTACCACATTTATCCCTATTACCCTGACTTCATGAATTATCAAGAAGAAAATATTACCTACAAAAACCAGGACGGTAAAATAGATACCTATAAACCCTATCTCGCCGACTTGATTAAACAACATGATATGCCGGTCCTTGTCGCGGAATATGGAGTCCCTGCTTCACGAGGAATGACTCATCTTAGCAAAATGGGCTTCAACCAAGGAATGCTCAGTGAGCACGATCAAGGCATTATGGATGCCTATATGCTCCAAGATATTTATGACGAAGGATATGCAGGTGCGCTCGTGTTCACCTGGCAAGATGAATGGTTCAAACGTTCTTGGAACACCATGGATTTCGATCTTTCCGATCGGAGACCCTTTTGGTCAAATCCCCAAGCCAGCGAACAGCAATTTGGCTTAATGGCTTTTGATCCAGGTAAGGAAACTTCCGTATGTTATGTCGATGGAGATGTCTCAGAATGGAAAGACGATCAGCCTTTAGTCAGTAGTCCTAACCTAGCCATATATGTTAAATCAGATGAAAAATATCTCTATCTAAGACTCGATACCAAGGCTTATGATTTTGAGAAAGATACCCTCTTGATCCCCATTGATTCTTTGCCTAACCAAGGAAATACGACCACTTCGAAGTACAAAGTGATTTTTGAAAGACCCTCTGATTTTCTCATTGAGCTGAACGGGAAGGAAAATTCCAGAATTGCCGTGGACGCCTATTACGATTCCTTCTACTATTTATACGGCAAACAAATACAGATGATTAAGAGCAACCTCGCCAATGAAACGAAAGATTCGGGAGTATTCAATTCTGAAATCCTTGCTTTGAATAAGGAAATAACCCTACCCGTAGATCATCAAACTATTCCCTTCAGTAGCTATGAAACGGGTAAATTAACGTATGGGAACGGGAACCCGCAAAGTACAGACTACAACTCTCTGGCGGATTTCATCGTCAAGGATGATAAGGTTGAAATCCGTATCCCCTGGGCCCTCTTGAACGTCACAGATCCTTCCACCAAAATGGTGATGGATAATATGTATATAGGCGGCATCCAATCCGTAAAGACGAACGGTTTTTACATTGGAGGCATCTTGCTTAAAGAAAAACAACGGGTCGAGTCTACCGAGATGAATTTATATTCCTGGAACGAATGGGAAACACCCACGTATCACGAACGGTTAAAACCTTCTTATTATATTATGCAAGATGCGTTTGAAAAACTTAAGTAGCCTTAATTCCTCAATGAACCCTAGCCCGCAGTATCGTTACTAAGGGCTAGGGTTCATTGTTATGCGGTGTTCTCGAGCGTATGAGTTCGAAACACATTCAACCTACTCATTGAAACCTCAACCTCCTGTAAACAGATTTCATCACAACTCCACCTTGTGTTCCAACTCATAAGCACTGAGGAAAAATAGTAGCACGCTCAGACCCATTGAAACGCCAAAGACCAGTACCAAAGAAAACCAAGCGGGAGAACGATAGGCATCTGGTGAAAAGACATCGCTCAATGGAGAACTGAGGAAGATGCTTACAATAATCGCAAGAGATAATCCAGGGAAAAATACTGGCACCCCTTTGATCCGTCCCTTTGACAAGACCCCGAGCGTGCTACCCAAGCTCACAAAGAGAGGACTTAACAGGAGAACAACGGCGCAACTATAGATAAGCCTTTGAGGAAGATCTTGTAATAGCGCAAAATTTACAACCTCAGGTTGTAGGTATAGTAATAAAAGAGTTACGTACTCACCAGAAATAAATAAGATCAGTAGGAGCTTTATGAACCGGAAATAACCAGCCATACTTTTAGCGCCAATCAGCAGCTTGCGAGAATAGGGCAACGTAAGCCACCAACCTACCGTTCCGTTCTTCCACTCTCTTGGCATCATCTCCAAAGTGAAACTAAAGGGAATATAAAATAAGAAGCAAATAGTGAAGGGACTGGGAGTAATAAGATAGTCAAGAAGAGTAATAACCTTTTCGGTAAAAAGATTGGAAATATGCATACCCAATCCCAAAAGGAGTCCAGCAACTACAATAAACAGGCCAATGGCAGAAATTTCTACCGCCAGTTCATAAACCTTCGATTTGGTCTTATCCAACCTAAACGTAGAACCCAACCTAGCATCATTACGCACCAACGCCCAAAACACACGCCTTGTGCTCATAGCAGCAACCTCCTCTCGACTGATTTCATCATATGTCCACCTTGTGTTCTAAGACATAGGCACTAAGGAAAAAAAGGATAGCGCTAAGACCCATTGAAACACCAATAATTACAGACAAATAGTTCCAAGACACAGAGCGAAAAGACTCTGGAGAAATGACAGTTTGAACGGGATAAATAAGGAAGCTGGTTGCTAAAACTATTGCTACTACTAATATTTTTAAAAATATAGACAATATTTTCATTTGCCATTTTCCCAAGTTGGCTTTCGATTTCCCCAAAATTGAAAGTGTTATACTCAGAATCACGAAGAAAGGACTTAGCAGTAAGGCAATGACAAAATTGTAGAGGATTCTCTGAGGAAGGGCCTGTAATAATGAAATATTTCCAACCTCAGGATGTAAATATATTTTGAAGATGACTAATAACGTAGTGGCAATAACAACGATTAGTAGGTGGTTTAGAAATGAGAACATACCTGCCGCACTTTTAGCCGCTAAGAGAAGCCTTCGGGAGTAGGGCAAGGATAACCACCATCCTACCGTTCTTTTGGTCCATTCTTGTGGAACTCTTAATATAGTGTAGCTTAAGGTAGACACCATTAAGTAAGCGAAAATGCCTGCACTGGGAGATGCAATAAAATTCAGAGCTACGGTCACCCATTCTGCAAAAAGATCGGAAGCATATACGGCTACTCCCACAAGAAAAATAACAAGTACTAGAAATCTCCATAGCGACTTATCCTCACGTCTAATAGTAAAGCCCAACCGAGCATCGTTATGAACTAGAGCCCAAAACACACGCCTTGTGCTCATTGGAACAATCCTCTGTAGACGGATTCGATCGATCCTTTTTCTGCGCGCAATTGTTCCGCATTCCCTGCCAAAACCTCACGACCTTGATCTAAAAAGATGACATGATCAAAGATACTTTCTGCCTCATGAATTTCATGAGTACAAATTACGATGGTCTTGGGTAGATCAAACATGGAATCAATAATCTTCTGGGTGATTTTATCTCGGGAAACAAGATCAATGCCCGAAAATGGTTCATCTAGCAGTACCAGCTTGACCCGACGAGCCAAACACAAGATCAAGTTCAGACGAGCTTCTAGCCCTTTAGAAAGAGTACTGATCTGAGCAGCCGGATCTAAGTCCATAGAATCTGCCATTTTCTTTGCCAGTTCTAGATCAAAAGCAGGAAATATGACATGAGCATATTTTAGTGCCTCCGCTACAGTTTGGAGTTCATACCAGCGGCCACGATCTGGTAAGTACGCAATCTCGCCATTGTTTCGCCAACCAGGGGTTTGACCGAACACCGAGATAGTTCCTTCGTCGGGGTGAACGAGACCGACCAGCATTTTCAGGAGCGTTGATTTGCCAGCACCATTGGGTCCCAGAAGGCCCGTGATCTGGCCAGTCGGAAAAGCTACCGTCAAATGATCAAGCGCACGTTTCTTTTCAAACGACTTAGGTACCGTCAATCGATCGTGCAGTTTCTTCTTTTTGTATTCGAACTCTTCCTTCCGCTCTAGCGTTGTTTTATTTTTATAAACCTTGGTTACATTCTTAAACTCAATGCCATACTCCATCTCCATGTTACCATTCTCCTTCTTCCAGTAAACTTATAGCTGCTTGACGTTCAATTCCTAATTCTTTCATGGTATCTGTAAAGCTCTTTATAGCCTCTGCGGCCATATTATTGCGTATGTGTTGAATCTTGTGTGATTTGGTGGTGATAAAGGTGCCTTGACCACGTCGAGTCTCGATGATTTCGTCCCGATTCAGTTCTTGATAGGCTCGCATCACAGTATTAGGATTGACTCTAAGTTGTTGGGCCAGTTCACGCACTGATGGCAATCTTGAACCTAAGGCAATATCTTTTCGAGCCACGGCATATCGTATTTGATATAAGATTTGTTCATAAAGGGGTTTGCTGAGATCTAACTGTAAATTTAGAGTTTCCTCATTGATCGTCATCGTGGATAACCACCTCAGTGCTATAATTTAATAAACATAAAGGATTCTTTAAACCAGTATGATCTGTACTAAGTGTATTATATACCTTAATACACTTAGTGTATAGTCTTACCTCAATATTTATTCCTTTTTACTTAAGCCTTTTTACAGGTTTGCTTCGCGATGCTACAGGGGTTATATCCTCCAGTGTATAATTTTCCCAGTCTCATTCCCACGAGCGATGCCAGCTCTTTTATGGTAGACACTCCCCGTGCAGATAAGGCTGACAATAAAACATTAGCACAAGCAATAGCATCCTCTAAGGCATTATGATGCGCGAAGTCATGCTTCAGAAATTCACAGACGGTATCTAGTTTATAATTATCTAAGCCGCTCCACGTCTTTAGTGCAGTCTTATAAGTACATAAATAATCCACTTCAGGATAAGGAATGTCGTATAAATCCAAGACATGACGCAATACCGACATGTCGAAAGCAGCATTGTGGGCAATAACATAAGAATTTTCAAAAAAGGGCCTCATTTGTGCGTAAATGAGATCAAATTCTTGAGCGTCCTGAACGTCTGTCGCTTTAATTCCATGAATCCTGATATTAAAAGGGTCAAAGTAACAATATTTAGGATGTGGCTTTATCAGCCAATACTTAGTCTCAATGATCTGCCCCTCTTCAATCACTGCAATTCCAACTGAGCAGGCACTACCAATAAATCCGTTGGCTGTTTCAAAATCTATACACACGGCTCTCATTGAAATTTCCTCCTTGTTTCTCCATTTTTCGAGCCACCCAATTAATGCTTTTCTGTAGCAAAGGTTACCTATCAATTAATTCTTCTTTTTTCTTCTAAAACCTGCCCATCACAAAAACAAGACTAATAAAGTTGAGTCATTTTCATTTTCTTTTTCTTTACATATCTTGACATGTCATATATATACTATTTATAATATGAAGTATACTTCACATTATAGGAGTCGATGGATTCGTGAAAAACAACATTAAAATGTATCGGATTAGTAAAAATATGACGCAACAACAACTGGCGGACTTGGTTTTTGTTTCAAATAGAACGATTATTTCACTGGAAAAAGAGCAGTACAATCCTTCCATCATGTTGGCCTATAAAATTGCCCTTGTATTTAACACAACTATTGAAGCATTATATAATTTGGAGGCGAATTATAAAAATGAAGATAATCATCTATAATAAAAAGGGTTTTTGGAGCGGTGTGTTCTTCCTAGTGATAGCCATTGGGGATATTATTCTTATGATCATAGCGCCTAATCCTATAAGTACTGCCAGAATGGTCAAAAGAATTTTTATAACGATCGTTTGTGTATTAATTGGTTTAACGCAGGTGTACAGAGGTCTAAGTAGAAAATGTACTAAAGAAGACCAGCAAAATGACGATGAAAGAAATAAATTAGTTATGATCAAAGCAGGAAGTAGCGCTTTCATTATTACCTTTAATTTCTGTCTTGTCCTAGCTGTGTTATTACTAATTGCCGTGGCAGTTACAAAATCCAAAGGTACAATAGATGCCACAGTATTTAATAGTTTAATAGGAATTTTTATAGGAGTATCCATTGTTCCAACTATTATGTTTTTTTCTTATATAGGCGCTAGTATTTATCACGATAAACGTACTTAATCCTTAATAGCTAATGCTTAACGCCTAACGCTCCATGACAACTAATATTCTAAAACCAATAATCCTGGATCCACGAAACAACGGGTTCCAGATCAACTGACTCCGCCAATTCTATTAATTGAGGAATCTTTTCGTATTCGTCAAGACCCACGGATGTGGACAAAGTCGGATTGAGACGGAAATAGCGATCTTCTAGCAGCTGAGAACTCAAATATGAAGCTGATTCGACTACCTCGTCATAAATAGAACTCAGTATAGGGAGTGAAGAAGATGGATTAAGCCCTGTCCCTAGGGAAAGGAGAACTATGTCACCCAGATTTTGCTGACCTAACTCTGTGTCTACCGCTAATACTATGGCAGCTGGGCTAGGATTATTGGCAAACACTGCACCATCGATTTGATGGTTGTATGCGGGAAAATAGAACGGCGCTGCGCTACTGGAGAGAGCTATATCTATAACCTTTTCATTCTGCGTGAGCGAGTTCGGGAAGTTGTTATTAAAGACTGGATACCAAAACCCTTCCATAGGCGCATTCACTGCAAAGGAGGGCACTAAGACTCTATGCTTAATAAGCTCCGCTAAACGCATACCCTCTGGGAAAACTCGCAGCAGGACTTCTTTCAGGTGCGAATGATCATATTTTGGTTGAAATACTTCGAAATGTGGCGGAGTGAAGATAAACTTGGCATTTTCTTCTGAGTATAGATTCACAAGTTGTTCAGTGCCGATGCCGTATGCCAGACCTAAGGCGATGAAGGATCCGGTGGACGTGCCTGCAAAAAAATCTGTTGTATCCAATAACTGCGGAAAGATCTGTTGGAGACGTCGTAAAAGGACGACTGTCAAGGCTCCCTTCACACCTCCTCCATCAAACGTCATAATTCTAAATTTCGTTATTTTAAGCCACCCCCGTTCTATCAATGTTTTAGAGAGTAACCCCCTGACTATAAGGTATGTCCCACCTAACAAGAGAGTGAATCGTTTCAGTAGTAAACAAAAAGATTGAAAGACTTGCCCTATTCGGACAAGCCTTTCAATCTTTTTCTCAGACGCTAAGAGTATGATCCATTCAACAAGTTTAAGCCGTTTTATGTTGAGATAATAGGACATTATTTATCCACTCATCAAAGGTGTCGCCCATATCGCCCTCGTACGTGTCATAGGTCTTTGGAAACATCGCCTTAAACTTATTCTTAAACTCCTCCGCAGAAAACTCACCTTTAAAAGAATCTCTAACGCGAACAAGTATTTTATCTATACCCTCATCGAGTTTCCCTATTTTCTTTTTCCGCAGATACAATGGTTTTCCTTTTTTAGTCAGTCCAAAAGCTTGGGCTGCAGTGAAAGCAGCTTCCATCACTTTATAAACGGGGTCATGTAGCGCCAATATTTTAATAATTTTTCTTGATTGCCTGCAGTCATAACCTCTCAACTCACTGACAGCATCCAACCGCTCTCTCCAATTCGTCTTATTATTTGATTGTCTCATCAAATCCTCAATATTGGATGGTACTTCGGTAATAAACTTTTGCTCGACCATAAAATTGCCCCCTAATAAGATTAAATACTAAAATGCATGTCCATAAAATACAAATATAATAATAGTATTAACCTGATTATATCATACTGAAAGGACAACGTATAAACTGGACACACTTGAGGCTTACCTATACACTATGAATACCCTTAATAGTGTTACAATTTCTCGTGATAATAGACTTGCTTGGAGGATGACGATGAAGGAGAGTGTTATATGCCTGAGAAAAGCTATGATTTAAAACGCAGGGCTAGTGAACAGTTAAAAGGCAAATGGTTGCAAGCTGGAATTGTATGTTTTATTGGCTGGCTACTTACAATTGCGTTTATAGGCGGAAGTGCTGCACATTCTATGCAAACAGTTTGGCAGAATGGTGAACTGGTTAGTATTCCTACTACAACTTCCTCTAATGGCTTAGGTGGTTTACTAAGCTTCATATTGATGGGTCCCGTAACCCTCGGGGTAACAGGCTATTTCCTTAAGTTGATTCGGAAGGAAGATCCGATCATTGAGGATATGTTTAGAGGGTTTAAATCGTTCATTAAGTCCTTTGTGCTTAATCTTCTAGTCACTATTTTTATATTTTTATGGACTTTGCTTTTGATTTTTCCAGGAATTATTGCCGCCTACCGATATTCCATGGCCTACTACATTATAATGGATAATTCTGAGCTAAGTGCCTTTGAAGCCTTAAACGAAAGTAAACGCATGATGATTGGTTACAAATTTAAATTGTTCTCATTATGGTTTAGCTTCCTAGGGTGGTTCCTGTTAGGAATCGTCACTCTTGGTATAGCATTTCTCTGGGTCAATCCCTATTATGAGACAGCTAAGGCAAACTTCTACCAAGACCTAAAAGAGCATTATAACTAGTTGGGTGTTAAAAAGATCAATCGGTGCTGGACTCAACGTACCTCGCTGTGCATAAAACCTGATTAATTCTTGAAGAGACAAGACTGTACGCATGATTGCTTCAGCCTTGTCTCTTCGTCTATGCTTTACTTTCGAATTTTTTTAATTTCTTACAACTTATAAATTCTGAATTAGACGTTCATACCCTTCAAGGTGTACTATAGAGGGTAACTAAATTTGGAGTGATCTTATAATGAGCTATATTCAAAAAGGAACCGTGCCCTTCCTCAAAACCAACGCAGCCTTATTTTTTGGCGGCTTTAGCACGTTTGCCATCATGTACAGTACTCAACCCTTGTTACCAGTGTTTTCACAAGAGTTTCACATTACTCCGTCTGTAGCCAGTCTGTCCCTTTCAATGACAACGATCGCCTTAGCGGTCAGCATGTTATTCGTTGGTTCGCTGTCCGATGTTAAGGGCCGAAAAACCCTGATGATATTTTCTCTCTTATCTGCCTCACTACTGGCGGTTCTTACCGCTTTTGTCCCCAACTTTCATGTTCTTCTGATTTTCCGAGTCCTACAGGGAATCGTTTTAGCAGGCTTACCTGCTGTAGCGATGGCCTACCTTAGTGAAGAAATTGAATCTGCCAGCTTGGGAATTGCGATGGGACTCTACATCAGTGGAAACTCAGTGGGTGGCATGAGTGGTAGGATTATTATTGGGATGCTCACAGATCTCTTCAATTGGCGTGTGGCCTTGGGTAGCATCGGAGTCTTAAGTTTCCTGGCGAGCTTGCTATTTTGGTACTTGCTACCGGAATCGAAGAATTTCGAACCACGACCGTTTGAGGTTGTTAAATTGCTGAAATCGATGACGAACCATCTAAGAGACCCCGTGTTACTGTGCCTATATGGTATTAGTTTCTTTTTGATGGGTAGTTTTGTCACTCTTTTTAACTACATCGGCTATCAATTGCTCGCGCCCCCCTATTTGCTGAGTCAAACGATTGTAGGCTGGATTTTCGTAGTCTATATCGTAGGAACGTTCAGCTCCACTTGGATGGGTCGCTTAGCAGATAAACATGGTCGTCGCCAAATACTCTGGGTCGGTCTGCTTATCATGGCCTCCGGCGCAGGTCTTACGTTAAGCACGCCACTAGTGATCAAAATCTTAGGTATTGCTATTTTTACCTTTGGTTTTTTTGGCAGTCATTCGGTTGCCAGCAGTTGGGTTGGTCACGAGGCCAATCATGACAAAGCACAAGCTTCGTCTCTCTATCTTTTCTTCTACTATGCAGGTTCAAGTATTGGGGGAACAGCAGGGGGTACCTTATGGTCCGCGTTTGGTTGGATTGGGGTCATCGCGGTCATCTTAGGTTTCTTGCTACTCGCTCTTTTACTATCCATTCGCTTGAACTCGCTTGCTCCGGCTAACTAGCGCAATTCCAGCAAGCTAAGCGATAGAAGAGAACCGAACACAGAAAACATCCACGATACAGTCGTATCATGGATGTTTTCTGTTTCTTCTGCCACGTGACCTGTCATTTGGACTGCTAATCGTTTACGGTCTGTCGTTCATCTCGATGTAATTTCGCCTAGGTGCAACACTTTTATAGGCTGGTCTGATGATTTTCCCCTTATTAACAATTTCTTCAATGCGATGAGCGCTCCAACCTACGATTCTAGAAATCGCAAAAATCGGCGTGAACATTTCCTCTGGGATATTGAGCATTCTGTAAACAAAACCCGAATAGAAATCGACGTTGGCGCTAACGCCCTTATACATTTTATTAACCTTAGCGATAACCTGCGGCGCCAGTCTCTCCACTGTTTCGTACAGTTTGAATTCGTCTTCCATTCCCTTTTCACTCGCAAGTTGAGCGACATACTTCTTAAGGATCACTGCTCTGGGGTCGGAGATAGAGTAAACAGCATGGCCAATCCCATAAATTAAGCCCGTTCGATCAAAGGCATCTTTGGCTAGAATCCGAGTTAGGTAACGCTCTACTGCCTCTTCATCATTCCAATCGTTCAAGTTGTCTTTAATATCTTCAAACATATGAACAACCTTAACGTTTGCGCCTCCGTGCTTTGGACCTTTGAGTGCTCCTATCGCTGCCGCCATGACTGAGTATGTATCTGTCCCTGAAGAGGTTGCGACGTGAGTCATAAAGGCAGAACTATTACCTCCTCCATGTTCCGCATGGAGTACAAGGGCCAAATCCAGCAAAGTTGCCTCAAGCTTCGTGTATTTGCTATCCGGTCTCAACATGGAAAGAATATTCTCTGCAGTACTTAAATCCGCACGCGGACTGTGAATATACAAGCTCTGATTTCCATGGTAATGTGAAAATGCTTGGTAGCCATAAACCGCTAACGACGGAAAAGAGGCAATCAACCGAATACATTGTTTTAATACATTGGTCACTGAAGTATCATCTGGATTATCGTCAAAGGAGTACAAGGCTAAAACACTCCTTGCCAACGCATTCATAATATCTTTGCTGGGCGCATTTAAAATCATTTTCCGAGGGAATTCCTCTGGTAGGGTTTGATAAAGAGCCAGAAGTTGTTGAAAATCCTCTTGTGAGCGTTGATCCGGCAGTTGCCCGAAAAGCAGCAAATAAGCCGTCTCTTCGAACCTATTACACTGATCACCCGAAAAACCCTTCACAAGATCATTAAGATCGTAACCCCGATAAATCAATTGGCCGGGACCATGAACCATTTTCCCTTCCTCAAGCATGTACGCTTGAATCTCGCCAATTTCTGTTAAACCAACGAGGACCCCTTTCCCATCCAAATCACGGAGTCCACGTTTCACTTCATATTTTCCATACAATTCAGGCTTAATAAAGCTAGTTTTTTCAGTCATGCTACTATATTCGTTCAGTATTTTCGCTTCAAACTGTTCCAGTTTAAAATCTTTCATCAGACCAACCTCCTTAAACATAAGAACCCTCCACTTAAAAAATTTACTCGTTTAACGTTCCCTAACTAATCTAAGCATATGTCTCCAAGACACTTTTCCATACATAAGCACACCCACTCGATACATCTTACCTGCCAGCCACATCAAGAGTATGATCGTTACCACTAAATCAAGAATACCTAATAACACACCCAGCGTGGAAACATCTGTCAAAATGAGGCGCGAAAATAAGACCATCGGTGTAAAAAATGGCACATAGGAGAGCCACACGATCCATTGATTATCCGGACTGTAGAGTGACATCATCGCGACCATAAAAGCAGCAATAATTAGAAACGTCATCGGGCCTACCGCTTGGTTCGTGTCTTCAGGTCGACTCACCATAGCCCCAATGCCTGCATACATGGAAGCGTACAGTAAAAATCCCAGAATAAAAAATATACCAAAATAGATCAAATATAAGGGTTCAATGGTAGTAATCTGTAAAGTCATGCCCGGTATCAGCGAAATGCCTTTCCCTTTGAGCGATAAAAGACCAAAGCCTGTGCCTATCCAGATAAAATACTGGGTTAACCCAACTGCTCCAATTCCCAGGATTTTAGCAGTCATCATCGAAGCAGGTTTAACCGTAGCAATCATCATTTCCATCACGCGGCTACTTTTCTCTTCGACTACCCCATTAGCCACCGACATACCATAGGTCACTAACGAGAAATACAGCATAAAGAGGAGGATATAAACCAGCATCATATTTTGAGTCTGCTGTTCCTTAGAGCTTGCTTTAAGGCCTTCAACTTGACTATCGAATGTCAAGGGGTTAAATATTGTAGCGAGTTGCGTTTGTGAAATCCCACTGGCTTCAATGCGTTGTTGCGTGGTCATCTGCTGCAAAACAGCATTCACCTTACCTGAATCGCCTCCAAAATTCATCTTCTTAGAATGCCAAACAACGCTGTCAGGTGCACCCGGTGGCGCGACTTCTACAAACGCAGAAGTATTATTATCAGCTAAGAGCTCCTCAATTAAATGGTTTTTCTGATCTGCCCAATTGGAAGAATTGGCGAGAGCAGCTTCAAAAGAGAATTGACGTTCACCGTTTGGCAGTGTCGTTTGAAGCTGTTCGTCCAAATACGCTGTCACCTTTCCGGTTTGTTCTAAGATGACTATTTGAGATTTCTCGCCTGCTTGCATCTTCTCAATAATCGCCGGAGCAAAGGATAGGAGTAGAATAGCCACTAAACCAATGATCGTTGATACAATAAAGGTCTTATTTCGTACTCTCTCACGATATTCCCGCTGAATTAATACCAGAAGTTCCATTAGTTCTTCCCCCCAACTAAGGTAATGAACACTTCGTTCAACGAAGGATCACCAATTTCAAAGCGTGTAACCTGCCCGTTTTCTACAGCACCTTGCAAAATAGCTTGGGGATCAATACCCTCCGGAAGATCAAATTCCACCTCTTGGGCTCCTTGAAGGACACCTTCTTCATGTTTGCCATGTTTTAACGTCAGTTGTGCTAAATCGAGCGAGAAGTATTTGAGGAAATCTAAAGAACCGACCATACTTAAACGGATAATCTTGCGACCAGTGATCCGTTTGATACTTCCAACTGAGCCCTTGGCAATGAGTTTTCCTTGCTTAATAATACAAAGCGAGTTACAAAGCTCTTCGATATGTTCCATGCGATGACTGGAAAAAAGAATGGTCCGCCCTTCCTTGGCTAGATCTCGAAACGCTGTTTTCAGCAACTCCACATTCACCGGATCTAACCCTGAAAAGGGTTCATCGAGAATCATCAGTTCTGGTTGGTGTAAAACAGCTATAATAAATTGAATCTTTTGCTGGTTTCCCTTTGATAGTTCGTTGGCCTTTTTCTTAGCAAGTTCCCCCACTTGAAATCGTTCTGACCAATAGGCAATTCGTTTTTTTGCCTCAGCTTTAGATAATCCCCGTAAGCGAGCAAAAAAATTCATCTGATCCGCAACCACCATTTTAGGATATAAACCCCATTCCTCTGGAAGATAACCGAACGAGCGCGCCGTGGCCAAACTAACTATTTTATCTTCCCAGGTAACTTGCCCACTATCGGGTCTAATAATATCTAGAATCATCCGCATCGTTGTGGTTTTCCCTGCACCATTCGGCCCCAGAAATCCAAAAACCTCACCTTTAGGTATACAAAGGTCTAGATTTTCTATCACACTCTTAGCCCCAAAGGACTTATTCACTGAAATCAGATTTAATGACATGTTATTACTAAGCTCCTTCCTAGAACCCTTAAGAATCAGACCGATCAGGGACGATGAGTCCCCCTCACTAATTTAGGTCTATATGCCGTATTCTCCACCATGAAAAGAAATTCCTTCAGGCATCCCCTGTGAAGATTACATATTCGAGCATAAAAATTCTTTTCTTACAAACAATACTTAATGAGGTGAAAAAATGGATTCTAATATCGAGTTTCTAAACTACATTCATCAAAACGCTGAGATGGGTAAAGATACCATCAGTCAACTTTTTGACATTGTCGAAAATGGGCCCTTTAAGCAGAAATTAGCACTGCAGTTAAAAGGATATAACGAAATATTCGACATAGCAAGAACTAAAATCGAGGCCGCCCAACAAACATCTAAGGAGATCCAGAGTTTTACCAAATTTACGACTTATCTCATGATAAACTTCAATACAATGATGGACAAAACTCCCTCTCATATTGCCGAAATGATCATCCAAGGAAGCACAATGGGAATTGTCGAGGTGACAAAAAAGCTGAAAAACTATAAAGCGGCTAAGGATGATATATCATTATTAGCACAGCAGTTATTAGTCTTTGAGCAACAAAATGTTGAGGAAATGAAAAAATTTCTGTAAACAAGGCTGGAAGTGTTATCACTTCCAGCCTTGTCTTTTGCGTTTAATATTGAACATCTCTTAGGAATAGACCTTTTGCACGAGCTAAGGGTCCAGCTTCCCATCGTTTCTTTTCATTTAATATCATTTCAACATCTTGCGGTTTAAGATGACCATGTCCCACTTCTATCAGTGTTCCTACCATAACTCTCACCATATTCCACAAGAATCCGTTGCCATTAAACTCCATCTCTATGAGACCATCTTTTTCATGGATATTTATATAAAAGATCGTCCTCACCGTAGGTTTGGAACTATTTCTTGAGTTCGTAAAACTCTGAAAATCATGACTTCCAATAAGAGCCTCTGTAGCCTTTTTCATATCCGTGATATTAAGTTTCTCCGCAAGGTGATAAGCATACTTCCTGCTAAAAACATTCCTGTATTTATGAGTATCAATTCTATAGACATAGGTTTTTGATTTCACATTATATCGAGCATGAAACCTTTCCGCGACTTCTACAATAGATTTAGTGACGATATCATCCGGTAAATACTCATATAAATAATCCGACATAGCGTCTGTACTGAAAGAACATTCCGTATGAAAATTGGCGATGTAATTCTCAGCATGTACGCCTGTATCTGTTCTTCCACAACCCACTAGCTGAATATCTTTCCCGGTCATTTTCGACAGCACCGCTTCTATCTTCCCTTGTATGGTTAGATCATTTCCCTTTTGTTTTTGCCATCCTTTGTACTTAGAGCCATCATATTCAAGGGTCATTTTTAAATTTCGCAATTATGTTCCGCCCCGCCTTTAATTATTTTTTAGATTATCTTTCGTGTTGTCTCGTAAAAAAATAACCCATTGCCGATTATTTTATACATGTCAGTATACTACAATAATTATTACAGGGGTAGCAGGCGTATCCTAATGAGCCTTATGTAAACATCTTTTTGTCAAAACAAAGAGGACGGACCTTTTACACGGTCCGCCCTCTTCAAGTCTTCCCCCTTACTTTGCGAGGTCTGGAAGAGCCTTTTTGATCAAATCAATCATCGCTGGGTTTGTAATTTCAATTGGTTTAGTTGCAAGATCATCGCCTAAGTCTTCATACTTCATAGCTCCGAAGCTGTGATCTGAAGTAATGTGGTTGCGCGCATCGGTAGGATTTTTCCACATTATCTTCTCAACATCATACTTCATATTTGCATGGCAGGTAAGACAAATTTCTGCTGCATTGTCTTTATTAAGCGTTGCACCATTTGCATTTGCTTTGTGTGCTGTATGACATGCAAAGCAACCATTCACTTGTCCGCTTGTTACATGTTTGCTAGAGAAATAATCACGTGTTCCGTGATGGTTATCAGTAGTGAAAACTCCAGTTGTTTTATCTTTCGATGGGTTCGAGGCATGACAGGTGAGACAGGTTTCGCTATTCGGCATTGTACTTGATGGCTGAGCCATAATCGAACCTTTCTTCTTTTCTGCCGGTGCAGATACATGGATGCTACCAGGACCGTGACAAGATTCGCACGATATTCCTGGGGTTGGTGACGCCACCAAAGCACCAGGAGCATGACATGCTATGCAACTCGTAGCATCTGCAGCTTGCCAATCAGGCTTCCCGTCTTTGTCAACATCAACAGCTTTAGCAGCTTCTAAATCGTATTTGTCGCCCACTTTAGTAACCTTAGCGACTCTATAAACTTTACTTTTAAACCCAGGTACCTCTGCCAATAGATATTCGTTCATCATGACCCCATAAATCTTTGCTTTTGACAGATCAAGTTCAGTTCCCTTTAAGTTTGCCTCGTCAGCCCCGTCAAACACTGTAATGTTTGTGACTGCAGTGTTTAAAGGGAAATCCGCAAGAGGCTTCACCGTCTTCGAGTGTTTCGTTGTATGGTACGCCGTATCTTTGCCCTCGTGGCAAGCTTTACATGTGTCGTCTCCAGCATAAGTAGCCACTATTTTCGGAGCTTCCACTTTAGGTACGGGGGTTGGCGTGGTAGTTCCACACCCAACTGCAACCAATGCAATCATGGACAGTAGTCCTACGCCTAGAATGAAATGTTTTGCCTTCTTCATAATGCTTTCCTCCTACTATATCTATTTAGAAAATGACGGACAAACCTATTATCAGCAGCGTACCCTCCTTATTTTAGAGACTGGAGCGTGTAGGCCTAAGCCATCTGTAGCTCCACCCACTAAATCTATCGTTTTTCTTTAATGTAGAATACTAATGACTTTTACCATGTGAATTTAATTTGTCCAGAGAAAAGCATCATTATGCAATTGACTATCAGGTTTTTATATTATGAATCCTTATAAGATCTATTTTTCTGTTGTATGCAAATCGAAATAATGTAAAGTTATTGAGCCATTAAAAGGCTATGGGAATCGTCACTGAACTGTAAATTAACAAAAAGAGACGATTTCTCGTCTCTTTTTGTTATGTCCACCCATCGAATGTTTTAGCAAATGTTATCCTTTGGCGTCTCTCTTATCTTGTCGAATCCTTCCGCTTCCTGTACAATGAAGTTAGAGATCGAAATATATTATCGGGGAGGTCATTATGTCTGAGTCTTTGAGGTCTTTGAGGTCTTCGAACTTCAAAGGAATATTTGTTTTATTACTTATTGTTTTAGTGATTGTTGGGGGTATTGTCCAGATTGTTCGTAAGTATCCAAGCATTGAGGCAAAACCAGTTGCTGAGAGTTCTAAATTGCCAGGTAGTTTTTCAGTGAACTTTCCGGAACAAGGTGAATCCGCCGTTGGTACTGAAAACTTGGGCGTGATTGCTGCTTCTTCCGTCAAAAATCCGATTCCAATTGCCAGTGTCGCAAAAATCATGACCGCTTATTTGGTCTTGAAAACTTATCCTCTCAAACCGGGTGAGGATGGACCCAGCCTAACCATGGTTGCAAACGATGTTGACGAGTACCTAGACGGTCTAAATAAAGGCCATTCCGTCTTAAAAGTTGAAGTAGGGGAAGTCCTGACTGAGAGGCAACTTCTGCAAGGTTTATTGTTACCCTCTGGTGGAAACATCGCAAAAAGAGTCGGCCGCTGGGTCACTGGCTCTGATGATGCTTCTTTTGTGGCAAAGATGAATGAGACAGCTAAGTCACTTGGTATGGAAGATACGAACTATGCGGATGCCAGTGGCGTAAGCGCAGCAACTGTAAGCACCGCATCCGATCAAATTAAGCTTGCACAAATAGTGATGCAAGACCCAGTTTTTCGTGAAATAGTTGCCATGCCTCAAGCTACCCTACCTGTAGCGGGTACCGTCTATAATGTTAATGGACTGCTTGGAAGTCATGGAATTGTAGGCATTAAAACAGGCTCTACCACGAAAGCCGGTGGTAACTTCGTCTCCGCCACACCGATTACGGTAGGCGATGAAACGCATTATATTCTTGGTGCAGTGTTTGGGCAGAAGAGCGTTGAGCCCCTTAAAAGCGCACTAGATGAAAGCGTCAATCTTCTAGATCAAGCACGAACACAATTTAAAGCCTTTCCAGTCACTCAGCCTAGTTCAGGTTTTGGACAAATAACAACGGCTTGGGGCACCAAAAGTGATTTGAAAACCACTCAAGCCATCCAAGTTTTTGGCTATCCTGGCATGGAAGTGAAATATTCAATTAAGCTTATTAAGACTGAATTACCCATTTCACCCAATACTAAGGTAGCAACCTTAACCATTCAGGCAGGTCAAGAGACCCAGACAATTCCACTTCAAAATGTACAACCCATTAAACCCCCTTCACTTTTATGGAAACTTCTTAGAATCTAAAGTTCCAGAACAATAGCCTATAACAAAAAGGAGCTGCCTCAGGATGACGTCTAAAGACGTTCATCGGTAGGCAGCTCCTTTTTGTAAAATTTATGGCCTTGTTTATTGGGGCAACCATAATCTATCAGTACTTTTTCCCCATTTAATATCCCCCAAGAACTTGTTGCCCGAATATCATCTTTATCTAAATAGTAAGTCTTACTCAGGGTTAATATATCTTCGTAAAAGGCAATCGTTCCACAGTATGTTCTGAGACAATTTAAATATTCTTTGTCATCATCGATTGGTGTTGCCCTTGCAGCAACCAAAAACTCCGGTTGATACCTGATGACGGGGCATAAATATTTCTTAAAGCGGTCTTCAGCATGATTGTAAATGTAATCTTCAATACTGTTTTGGAA
>DASRMG010000067.1:0-7147 GCA_035648035.1 Desulfosporosinus sp.
CCAAACATTTGCCTGCCTACCAAACTATCCAGCAGATAGCTGACAGTTCCACAATGTGCTGTTCTTAGTACATCCTAATTGGGAATATCTGGTTCACTAAGAAACTGAAAGTCTTTGTCTTGACAAGGAGGACATCATAATAACACCCTTGATTTGTTTGATTGACTGCTCCCAATCTTGAATTGGATAACACATCTCTGGCATGAAAACACTCCTCAGTCATCTGAATTACTATTCAACTATTCTATGAAGGCTATAATATAAGTAGACGACTTACCATGAAGGGGCTGGATATTCTTTATAATCGGCTTTTAATACTTTAAGTATGTATCTTCGACGTTCGTCAGGGTATTCCTCCCATCCTTATTATAAAGTGGCAAATATTTCTTTTTTATTATATACTTCGCCAGAGTACGAGAGTATCTTTCCTACCTCCACTACAACAAAGTATTCTAGGTACATGCACCTAACAGCAGAACGTAAGAAAACAAGCCAAAATAATCATCGAGGACCCTCGATGATTATTTTGGCTTGTCCGTGCTTCACTTTTATAAGTCAGGTACTGTTTATTCTATCCATATTTCTAAGTTATTCTTATTCTCAATAATTTTTTCAGCAATCTTTATCCCTACATAGTTGAAATAATTTTCGCCTTGATTTTGACAAAAGTAATTGTGTGCTTCTGTGTAATTCCCACTCGCAATAACTCGTCGTAATAAGGGAATCCTATTAGTTGTGCTTATCTCAAAGTTCTCAATTGAGTTCCTGAATTCATCGCCTAATACAGCAGTACCCCAATGCTTAGGTCCTTTTTTAGGTTTTGTCTTGTATACACGCCTAACAAATTCATAAGCAAATGCACCAAATGAAATAATCATCTTTGGTTTATGTTCAAGGGCAATCTCCCTGAATAGCTCTATTTCTGTGACGACTTCATCTGCCCACCAATTCAAAGTATTGGGAACCAGTGAACTATTATCAACAGCATTCCTGATAAGTATTTTACTAGTGTCTACTCTTCGATGAATTTGCCTATAAACTTTGTCCTGTACTTCATCTAAAATTGGCGTCCATATGTCATGGAGTATAGAATGTCGTGGATCAAATAATAACCAAATTGGATTAGTCCTTTCCCCTGACTCCATCTCATCTTCTCCTCAATTCTCTTACCTCAAGTCCTAAATTTCACATAACGCCTCGCATGAGTAGTTAGTGAAATTTTGCTCATAATAAGAGATTAGCATTGTGCTCAACCCAAGTCAATATCAGCATAATCAAATTTCGTAATGGTTAACTCTTGATCTTCTTACAATGTTTTAGAGCTTTTCTTAAACGGCCACAGTCTACTCGCCAAAGAGCGGAGCTGTGAGGCCCTCCCTCTATTTTCCTGTTGTTCAGCAGAGTATATTCCGTCAATTTCATTAATACTTTCAACAATTTGCATTATATTCACTTTGCGAAAGGGCGTTCTAAGTTTGAATTCAATGGTTGTTCTGTTGTATTCTTCTGATAACAAGATCATCGAAATGTTTTGAGGAATTATATAATGCGATTCCAATAGATGATTTATTTCTTTCACTTTGCAAGTACCATTTACGGTCATGACTGTTAAAGTTTGACTATTGTTAAATAAAAAGGTCTCCACGGAGCGATCTAAGGTAAGGAAAACTAACACTGTAACAAAAAATGCTGAGAAATAGAATCCCGCTCCTGCAGCTAATCCAATCGCTGCCACAACCCAAAGTGAAGCGGCCGTTGTTAATCCTTTAATAGATGCTTTTTCTCTTAAAATAGTTCCAGCGCCTAAAAATCCAATACCAGAAACGACTTGAGCCGCTAGTCTGGCAGGATCTTTATTGACTGAAGCGAAATCATTAAATCCATACATAGATAAAATCATGACTAGAGCGGAACCCAGCGATACTAAAATATGGGTTCTAAATCCTGCTGGACTATCATTACGTTCTCGTTCATAGCCTAATATTCCACCGAAAATACAAGCCAAAAATAATCTAAGTGCGATCTCATACTCCGTGATTTGCATTTTGTTTCACATCTTTCTCAATGAATAAATATGGTTGGCAATTAAAACTCCAAATTGCAAAAACCACACCATATGTTCTCTATTCATATTATGCTAGTAAGGCACTACCCTATACCGTGAACCATGATTAAAGAATACAACGTATGACGCCAGTTACCAATATGGGCTATTATATCAGAAACTCACATATTTATCGCTTTATATTAACGATTTAAGACGCATAATTAAGGAAAATCATGGATACCGATGACTCTAATACAAAAACAAAATGCGCTGATGTAAGAATTTTAGCTTCTCAATCAACGCATTAAATATTTGTTCATTAACTTCTTCAAGCAGTAATTCCCATGACCATGCTAAATTCATTCAATGCCTTTAGCATGGTCATCATCCTCTTACAATGATGACTTCATTAAAGCATCATATTCTTTGAGCAATGCTTTAATGCGTCTGGCAATTTTGGGGTAAGCATCGTCGGGTAAGTTCGCTTGTGACACCCGCAATGTTCCGGGACTGGCGGCAAAGCCCATCCCTTCCATAAGTACCACTCCGTCTTCCTTGGCAAGCTTCAACAAAAAATCGATCCCTACAAAATTTTTTCGAATATATGTCGCCAAATCCTTACCATACAAACGCTCCGCTAAGTTATAAATATCAATGAGCGCATAGTACTTCGCATTTTCACGGGTGTTGTCCTCTTTAATCCCCAATCCTTCAAAAAGATCATGATAGCGTCGAGCCACAATTTTCTTAGTGGATTCAATATAATCATCACAATCATCGCAGACCAGATGAGTCAGGGAGAATAATGCCATCATTGCCTGCTGCGGCGTCGACAATCCTGATGTATGATAAAGTCCAATGGAACGGCTATCCGCAGTCAGTCGCTCAATAAAAGGAAGTGAACGTGGTTCCATGGTCACAATGCTATAATCCTCATCAAGCGCTTTTAATTTTTCTTCGGGCAAACGAGCAATCAAATCATCAAAGACATTCTTCTTGTTCACGGCGATGCACCCAACGCGCCAGCCTGTGGCACCATAAAGTTTAGAGTATGAATACACAAGCAAGGTATTATATGGCGCAACCGCATAAACCGATTGAAAGCCTTCTACGAAAGTCCCATAGACATCATCTGTGATGATAATCAAATCTCGGCGTTTATCGCAAATTTCTTTAATCCGTTTTAAAAGCCTGCTATCCAACGCCCGTGATGCCGGGTTGGAAGGGTTCACTAAAAAGAACGCTTTGATGCTCTCGTCCTCCAGAACATCCAGTGCATCCATGGGAAGCTCCCAGTTGTTATCTTCAGTCGACGCTAGTTTCACCTCAACCATTTTATAATTTGTCAACTTAGGAATCTGTAAATATGGGGTGAAGATGGGTGTGTCAATAGCAATTCGGTCTCCCTCTTTGATTAAGCCATTCTTCTTAAGGGAATTAAAGATATAACAAATGGCCGCTGTCCCCCCTTCTGTCGGAAAGACCTGGGTGGATTCTGCTAAAGAAACGCCATTATAAAGGGTGTCTTGCAGATAAGCATTGATGATCTTTTCTATGTTGACCAAGCAACGGGATGGTACAGGATAGTTGTTTCCAATGATGGCGTCCGTAAACTCCTTCACTAACGCATCCTGATCAATGCCCAGTTCATCAACGGCATAGTTTATGAAGGCCTTAATGAAACCGTCTTCCTTCTGGCTGAGATCCAACATATCATCCAATCTGCCAGCAATTCCATCCAGTGTGGTGTATCCCCCCAGATTGCCTTCACGCATGGTGCGTTCAGACTCCTTCACACCAAAAGCTATAAATCGCGCAAATGCCAGCCGTGCTTGGGTATTAATCCAATTTGGATTGCCTCGTCCTGCATTCAGAAAACTATTATGATTTTCATTGTTTTTTGCTAATTTCAGCATCTTTGACGCAATTTCAAACGCCCCTAATCGTTCCAACTCTTTTTCATATTGATTCGTGTCCATATCAATCTCCTGTTCTACGTGCATAGCAGCATGTTGGCTTGTCTTGATATTTGAGATAATAAGCGGGTTCCCCTATATCTGCGATTAGGAATGGGAGGCCAAGTAGTATTATCTGAATTTATCCTTCCCCACTCATCAAGATCATAACCAAAAAGAATGGCATTCTTTAAACTGGACGAAAGTTCCTTTTAAATGCAAAGAAGCCTTGAGATTGTCGCACCTCAAGGCTTCTTTGCATTTATATTTCATTTATACCTTTTTAACAAACTCAGATTTCAAGCACATAGCTCCAAAACCATCAATTTTGCAGTCAATATTATGATCTCCATCAACCAATCTTATATTTCTAACTTTTGTACCCATTTTTACAGCTGATGTACTTCCTTTTAGTTTAAGGTCTTTGATAATGGTTACAGTATCACCATCGTTTAAGATATTTCCATTTGCATCTTTAATAATCTTGCTATCTTCACTAATTTCAGTCTTAGCTTCTAAAGTCCATTCATGATTACACTCTGGGCAAACGAGACCATTTCCATCTTCGTAAGTGTATTGTGACTTACATTGTGGGCAATTTGGTAAATCAAGCATAATTCATGTCCTCCATTTCGTTGATACTATTAAATTTAAGTCAACGGTTGTTGTGCATTACGAAAATCCGCACATAATATTAGTGACCGTCTGAACGTGCCCTAACCTATTAACGGCGACGCTTTAGAAACTCTGGGATATCGACGTCACTTTCTTTTGAGATCGGCTTGATAATATTATCCTGGACTTTTTCAACCTCTCCACCAAGGCCAGCCCCATGTTGATCAAATCCAGTGGCGATCACGGTAACCCTTATTTCTTCATTGAGGGTCTCATCAATAACCGCACCAAAAATAATATTTGCATCGGGGTGTGCTGCATCCGCAATAATCCCCGCGGCTTCGTTCACTTCAAAGAGAGTTAAATTAATACCGCCAGTAATATTAAGTAGGACTCCTTTGGCCCCTTCAATCGAAGTTTCCAGCAATGGGCTAGAAATAGCTTTACTCGCTGCCTCAGCGGCTCGGTTTTTCCCAGTTGCCTCACCAATACCCATCAGGGCAGAACCCGCGTTCTTCATAATCGTTTTAACATCCGCGAAATCCAAGTTTATCAAACCGGGGACCGCAATTAAATCTGAAATGCCTTGAACTGCTTGACGCAAAACATCATCGGCAATGCTAAAAGCCTCATGAATCGTAGTATTCTCGTTCGCTACTTGCAACAATCGATCATTTGGAATCGTAATGACCGTATCTATTTTACTTTTAAGCTCTGCAATTCCCTTTTCGGCCTGCATAGCTCGTTTACGACCTTCAAAGGTGAATGGACGTGTCACTACGCCTATCGTTAGTGCTCCCATTTTCTTTGCCACTTCCGCAACGATTGGAGCCCCTCCAGTACCCGTTCCGCCGCCCATCCCTGCAGTGACGAAAACCATGTCCGCTCCCTTTAATACGCTAGCAAGTTCTTCACGGCTTTCTTCCGCCGCTTTAGCGCCTATTTCCGGATTTGCTCCTGCTCCAAGTCCTTTGGTTAATTTCATCCCAATTTGTATTTTTCGGTCTGCATGGGAGAGCTGTAAGGCCTGTGAATCAGTGTTTACTGTAACAAAATCCACCCCTTGTAAGCCAGCGGTAATCATACGATTAACCGCATTGTTTCCACCGCCACCCACACCAATCACTTTAATCACTGCAAATCGGTTTAAGTCCGTATCAAATTCTAGCATCTTATTTTTAACCCCCTCACTTCATTCTGGTTCTATGTTTTGGAAAAATACAGGTTATACAAATATTCAACTGCCCCGTCAAACACTCGTTTATTTTAACAAAATATGAGTTGACGCTCGCCCTGTGGATCAATTATCAGTGCCGATCTTTTGGTTGAAAGGTATTTTCTTTCCTACTTTAGCACAATTCCTCTATTATTACTAAAATTCTTCTCCGGGAAGGTATGGTAATTCCTTTCTAAAAATAAAAAAGCCTCGAGTTAGTACAATTATATGTACCTCGAGGCTTTCGTCATTTATTTCAGTTTATTTTGAGGGTTGATTGTGAACTTTTCCAAACCCAATGGTGTGATCTATTATCCTCAAGAATCAACCAACCTTTTCTCTGCTTTCTTAGGATTGTTCTGTTAGTAATATTTCCTTCATTCTATCCATCATACTAACAGCAATTACTTCTCCTTCTTTGACCCCGTCAGCTAAAGGACCATAGCCAAAGTTTGCGGCGATATCGGTTAACACAACCTTCAGGGCCAGCATTCTTCTACGATAAAACTCTTCGTGATCAACATCCTGCTCGGATATCCCCAGTTTTTTTCTTAATACATCCGGCCCATACAGTAAGGGCATCATCATTTTGGCAATGTTCCCGTCCATCCAGACCTGACTGCTAAGCTTTGTCGTAGCGTAATTAATTACCTCCAAATAGAGATCTGATAGTTCATAAAATTTTTGACAGTCAGAATCATTGAACCACTCTTCCACCGTCCATTTTTTCTCGCTCTTATGTCCCAAGCAGAAGGCCATGGCCCTTTTATCTACCATGAGAATCCGTTCTATTTTCGTGCCGTCCGATTCAAAGCGCACTGCCCGACCAATCGGAAAGGTTCTACAATTTCTAGAACGTGCTGGGTATATTCTACACCGCCCGCCCTCAAGCATAAAAATACAGGGACCATCTTCCGCATGCTTTAGCCTGACGTATGACCACTTTAATTCATGGCTAAATTCGTACTTACAATATTGCGATAAAAAATGCTGCCCGGAAACCCCCAAGTGCCGGACCATGGTCTCAATATCCCAGGGGTCTAACAGGATAGTAATGTTATTACAGCACCTACCCATACATTCGTCCTTACAATTAAATGTGAATTGGTGGTCGAGTTGAATATCAGGCAGTGAGCCCTCATCCAGCCTATTTAGTAAGTCTTGTTTATAATTATAGGCTCTTTTCGTAAATATTGTGGGTATTATCAGCCAATCCATGTTATTATATTCATAGGACAACCAGTAGGGGGTATGGCTATGGATACCTTGGATATATTCAATGAGTTTGCAAAGTTATCGCCTTTTCATAAGGAA